>JAUSIT010000021.1 GCA_030647965.1 Nanobdellota archaeon
AAAATAAAAACAGAAAATATCAAAATAAAATTAAAAGAAGTTGTTTATGTTGAAATAGAAATTAATAATGGCCTTACGGCTACAGAAAAAATTATTCAAGAATTAGATAAACTAAGCCTTTCTGATAAAATTGTTCTTATGAAATTAAAAGGAACAGTTAAGCAAGGAAAAACAGGGGATATAAAATTTGATGAAATAGAAAGTTTTGCAGAAAGAAAAATTGCCTATTCTTTTTTAAGAAATATCTCTTCATTAAGAACTCAAGATTTGGATATGCAGATTGGAACAGAAGAAGTTGATAATGTTGAAGAAAAAATCATTGAAGAATATTCTGGAAAAAATCCTACTGAATTTAATAAAATAATGCCTCAATTAATTAATATACTTTCAGTAGAAAAAAATGAAGATGAAAAAATAGTTATCTTTGAAAATCGTTTAATGGATGAACTAAAAAAAATACTAAATTTACAGGAGATGCTCTAAATGCTCTTAAAAAAATTAAAACTAAAAAATATAAGAAGCTATAAGGAATTTGAAATAGAATTTCCAAAAGGTTCTATTCTTTTAGCAGGAGATATTGGCACAGGAAAAACTTCAATATTATTGGCATTGCAGTTTGCACTTTTTGGACTTCAGCCAGGTCAGAAAGGAGCTTCAATTTTAAGGCAAGGCTGTGATGAAGCTTATGTTTCTTTAGAGCTAGATATTGATAATAAATCAGTGGTTTTGGAAAGAACACTAAAAAGAAGCAAAAATAGCATTTCTCAGGAATCAAATTCAATTATAATTAATGGGGAAAAAGAAGAACTTTCAACATCTGAAATGAAAAATAAAGTAATAGAAATTTTAGAATATCCTAAAGAATTTGCAAAAAAATCTAATTTGCTTTATAAATTTACAGTTTATACTCCTCAGGAAGAAATGAAAGATATTATCCAAGAAAGGCCTGAAATAAGGTTAGATACATTAAGGCATATTTTTGGAATTGACAGATATAAAAGAATAGAAGAAAATGCCCAGATATTTTTGCAAAAAATCAAAGAAGTAATAAAAATCAAAGAAGGAGAAATAAAAGAAATAAATATTTTAAAAGAAAAACAAACTCAAAAAACAGAAAATTTAGTTCAGCTGAATAGGGAAATAAATAATTTAAATATAGAATATAAAACAATTGAAAAAGAAAAAAAAGATGCAGAAGAAAAATTAAACTCTGCTCAAAGATTAATTGAACAAAAGCAAAAACTGGATTTTGAACTATCTAACAAAGAAACAGAATTAAGGGGAAAGAATGAATTAAAATCAAGATTAGACAGAAATATTTTTACCTTAAAAAATCAGATTTCTGAAAAAATAGAATTTGAAGAAGAAAAATTGCTAAATATTGCTAATCTTCTTTTAAAGAAAAAACAAATGCTTGAAGAATTAAATTCAAGATTTTTGAACATTAATTCAAAAATTTCTGTTCTTGAATCAAAAAAAGAAAATGCTCTTAAATTAAATGATAAAGTTAGCTCTCTTGAAAATTGCCCTACTTGTTATCAATCTGTAAGCCCAGAGCATAAAGATAAAATGTCAAAAAGAACAAAATTTGAATTAGAGGATATAGAAAGAGAACTTGAACCAAAAATCATAGAAAAAACTGCAATTTTAAGAGATATTGAACAAATAAAAGAATTAATTAGGGGATATGAAAAAGACAAAAATGAAATGGAAAGCAATAGGATTAGATTTCAGCATCAAAAAGATATTGAAATTAAAATTAAAAGTGATTCAATTGTTTTAGACAGGGTTTTAGCAGAAATATTTCAATTGGAAAAGCAGATTTCAGAAATTAAAATAAAAATTGCTTCTTTTTTAGATAGTGAAAAATTATTTTTAAAAGAAAAAAATAATTTTGAAGCAGCTAATTTAAAGGCAAAAAGTTTTGAAATAAATCTTGCACAAAAATCAAAAGAAAGCGAAATCTTAAAATTAAATCTTGAAGAGCTAAAAGAAGAAATAACAAGAAAAGAAAAAATAAGAAGCCAGATTAATTATTTAAGGGAATTGCAAGATTGGACAGAAGAAAAATTTATTCCTTTGATGATTACTATTGAATCCAATGTAATGATAAAATTAAGAAACGAGTTTTCAAAAATATTTAATGAATGGTTTTCAATTTTAGTTTCAGATTCTTTGTCAGTAAGATTAGATGAAGATTTTACTCCAATAATTGCTCAGCAAGATTATGAAATTGATTATGAATTTCTTTCTGGAGGAGAAAGAACCGCAGTTGCCTTAGCATATAGATTGGCTTTAAATCAGGTTTTAAACTCAATGCTTTCAAAAATAAAGACCAAAAATATTTTAATTTTAGATGAACCTACAGATGGTTTTTCAGAGCAACAGCTCTTTAAAATGAGGGATATCTTAGAGCAGCTAAAATCAGAGCAGATTATACTAGTAAGCCATGAACAAAAAATAGAGAGCTTTGTAGATAATGTAATAAGAATAAAAAAAGAAGGAACTAGTTCGATTGTTTAAAAAATGAGGGATAAAACACATAATGAACAGGTTGAAAGATGGGCAAACTATGTAAAAAATAATTCAGATTGGAAGAAAAAATTAAAGCCTTTTTTAGATAGCCAGATAATAATGTCAAGAAGATTCTATAAAAATCTTGCTCAAACTCCCGAGGGCGTAGAAAAGATAAAAATTTTGAGGAATTTGAGATAAAATATTAAGTAAACTATCCTACTCAAAATGCAACTCTGTTGAAATAGTTTGCTTTAATAAGCAATAATAAGAGACATCGACGATTAATTAACTAATGGTGGGAGCCGCTAGGCGACTTCTTATAAGAACGAAGTGCAATAATTAGTAAATGTAAGGTTTACAGGTTTACTTTTCGTAAAGCTAAAATTTATAAATCAACTTTTTGATAGATTATCATGGATATTAAGATAGTTAAAGATGAAAAGAAAGAACTTGATGTACAGGTCAATAGCCTTACACTTGTAGAACTTTTAAGAGTTTATTTAAATAAAGAGGGCGCAGATGTAGCTGCTTGGAAAAGAGAGCACCCAACAAAAAGCCCAATTTTACATATTGAAGCAGATAATCCAAAAAAATTACTTCAAAAAGCAATTACTTCTGCTCAAAAAGAGCTTGATTCTATTCTAGAAGAAACTAAAAAATTAAAATAAATAGTTTTCATAATTTTTCTTCCCTTAACCTTTTTGGTCAACTTTTCTGAACAGCCATTCACCAATTTTATAACTTCCATAGGTTATAAAAAATGCAGCAAAAACATCAATACTATAATGTAAATGCATTAATAGAACAGTTATTGCCATTATCACTGAAGCAATTAAAAAGAAAATTCCTATTTTTTCTTTTCTAAATAATAAATAACCTAAAAATGTAACAGAAACATGACCTGAAAAAAATAAATCATTTTGAAAACTTATCAGTGAAATAAAACTTGGAAAATGTCCATATATTGCACCTGCAGGAGATTGTAGATGTGTTAAACAAACAAAAAACTCTCGTAACATAACTAAAAGGCTGAACTGACTAATAACGATATGAAGATCTTTAGCTTTAAAAAAAAGAGGATATGCAAATAAAGTAATTACAACTAGCATGAATCCATAAACAAAAATAATTCCTAAATCAACAGGTTTTAAATGACTTAAAATCAAATCAGGAACAGGAACTGTTTCAATTCTTGTTACATAACTTCCTGCAAAATATTGAAGAACAGCTGCACAAGCAAGAAAAAATAATGATAAAAGAATAAGATATTTATGTTCATTTATTTCCTTTCTCCAAGCATTAAATTTTTCTTTAAACATGTCTTTTTCCAGATATTATTATTATTTCAAGAAATCTATTTAAAACTTATCACCCTAATAATTTGCTAAACCAATCAAGTCTTTTAAAAAATTTCAATGCTTTTGGATCTCTAGTAATTCTTTCTAAATTAGCTAATTCTTTTCCTATTTCAGTTATTGCTGCAGTTTCATATATCCCACATTGGTCTTGATGAAATCCAGTATTAATAAAACCAATTGATGCAAGTTTTGTTATAAATTCTTTATCTTTATATTCTACAGTTCTTCTATTAGAATATCTTTGCAAAATATCATATTCTTGATCACTAAATATATGTATATCTTTAGCGCGATAAGGCTTATTTTCCATGATTTTCTTAGAAATATAGATTATTTAAATATTATTATTATTATTATTCTTTCAAATAAATCATTTAACTTAATATGCAACTCTGTTGAAATAGTTTGCTTTAACAAGCAAGGATTAATGGAATTGTCTAGCGACAAAAGATTTCGCTCTTGCAATAAGTACTCAATATGGAAGAGTAAAATCTTTTGAATAAACGATTAATTAATAAATAGTCTGAGCCGCAAAAAGTTTTGCTCTTGCAATAAGTAACGCTAGACAGAAGAGTAAAACTTTTTCAAGGCGATTTAGTATAAGAATGAAATGCAATAATTAGTAGATTTAAATTTTACAGATTTATTTCTTTACTTTTTAATCAAGGGATTAAATGGAAATGCTCTTTCATTTGTCTGGAAAGTCATATAACTAAGAAATCTAGAATATTCTTTAACCCAGATTCCACAAAATTCAGATATTCCAAGATTATATTTTCCTGAAAAAACAGCAACAAGCCAGTTTATAATTGTTAAAAACAAAATTACATAACCCCATAAATAAAGCGCAATTCCTGAGATTATTAAAACAATAATTCTAAACCATGCCTCTTTTCTTTCACCCTTTTTAATCATAAAATATTCAATATATCTAACTATATAAATATTACAATAATGCTTATAACTTCTCTGAAATAATTAAATTCATGCGACAAGACAAAATTTCAACAGGAAGTTATGATTTAAACAAATTCTTTTTTGGTGGCTATGAAACAGATATAATAACCACTATTTATGGCCCTGCGGGCTGCGGCAAGACAAATCTTTGCATGATGGTTGTAGCAAGCCAGGCAAAAAAAGGGAACAAAATAATTTATATTGATACAGAAGGCGGTTTTTCAATTGAAAGAATGAAACAACTCTTAGAAAAAAATAATGAAGAGCTTGAAAAAGTTTTACAAAATATTTTATTATTAAAACCAATAAGTTTTGCAGAGCAAGAAGAAGCATTTGAAACACTTTTAAAAAATGTGAAAAAAGGAGATGTTTCTTTAATTATTGTGGATAGTATGGTCATGTTATATAGATTAGAATTGGGAGATGCAATTCAATCAGGAGAAGATGAAAAAATAAAAGAAGTAAATAGAAAACTAGCCTATCAGTTAAGAGAACTAAATGAAATTGCAAGACGACAAAGTATCCCCATAATTATTACTAATCAGGTTTATTCTGAATTTATCAGTTCAAAAGATTTCGGCCAAAAAGAAAAATCAGTTTCAATGGTTGGTGGGGATCTATTAAAATATTGGAGCAAATGCTTGATTGAAATTCAGAATAAAAGCGGAAAAAGAAATTTAATTTTAAGAAAACACCGTTCTTTACCAGAAAAAGAAATTCAGTTTGAAATATTTAATGAAGGCATACGAAGAAGGGGCTGGATTTAATAGGGTTTAATTAAGCAGATTATAACACTTCCCTAAGAGGTTATATTGTTTACAGATATAAGTCATTAAGATAATTAATCGTAAATCTCCGCCAGGAGATTCCATTTATTTTGCTTTAGCACAATATTTGTGAAACAACAATAATTTTATGCAGTCCCTTTATTTTCTACTTCTTTCTTTTCTTCTTTACTCTCATCCTCTTTCTTCTTCTGATACTCTTCAGCTCTTGCTTTATTTTGAGGGCATTCTGGATTAAAGCAGAACTTCCAAGGCCTTTTTGCCTTTCTTATTGCTAAAAGCATTGCAAAGCCACAATCAGGGCAGTTTTCTTTTGCAGGCTTGATTAAAGCATTTGGAGGCAATGAAAAAGTATTTTTGCATTCAGGATATGCAGAACATGCAACAAAATATCTTTTTGAACCCCTATTAAATAAAATTCTAAAATTTCCTTTTTTGCATTTTGGGCATTGATTTAATGTATTATCTTGTCTTTCTTTTTCTCTTAATTCTGTATTTGCTTCTGCAAGCTCTTTTCCAATTTTATCTATATTTTTAGTCATATCATCGATAATTTCTGTAATTGATTTTTTTGCAGTATCAATTATTTTAGCTTGTTTTTTATCCAAGTCTTTTTTTGAAGTTATTATAGAATCCATTTCTTTTTCAATATCTCTTGTCAATTGTTCGTCAATAATTACTGGGGAGTATTTTTTTAGTGTTCCAATTAATCTAATCCCTAATGAAGTTGCTTCCAAGCTTCTTTCTTTTACATATCCTCTTGAATATAGTGTTTCAATAATGCTCGCTCTGGTGGATTTTGTGCCCAAATTTCTTTTTTCCAATTCTTTAACAATAGAAGCAGGAGAAAATCTTTTAGGAGGTTGTGTTTGTTTTTCTTCAATTCTTATTTCAGTTATATCTACTTCTCCGTTTATAGTCGGTATTTTAGCTTCCTTCATGTCAAAATCATAAACACTTAACCAATTTTTTTCTTTAATTTGCATTCCTTTTGCAAAAAATTTCAAGCTATTAATTTCGGCAGTTATTCTTTTATTTTCAACTAGTGCAGAATCACAAAAACAAGAGATAAATCTCCTGACAATTAAATCATATAATTCTTTATTTTGTCCTTCTAATTTTCTAAATTCTCCCGTAGGATAAATGGCTGGGTGTGCAGGGTCTGATTTTTTCCCTTCTGTTGGAATTTTATTTTTTGCATATTTTACAGCAGAAAAATGTTTTGTAAGTTGTTTTAAAATTTTTTCAAATCCAATTGCTTCAGGATATTTTTGAGAAGATGTTCTTGGATATGAAATTAATCCTTCTAAATATAAACCTTGAGCTATTTGCAAAGTTTGAGTTGGAGTTAATCCATGCAGTCTGTAAGCTTCTGTTTGTAATGTTGTTAAATCAAAAGGAATTGGCGGGAGAATTTTTTCATCTTTTATTTCTGTTGAAGCAATTGCTTTTTTGCCTTTTAATTGTTTAAATTGCAAAAGTTCTTTTTCTTGCTTTAAATCTTTTGGGAACATTACTTCTATTTTTTGATTAATCTTGTCTTTTATTTGCAAAAAAACCTGCCAATAAGGTTCTGACTTGAATTTTTGAATTTGAAGTTCTTTATCTACAATTATTCCTAGTGTAGGTCCTTGAACTCTTCCAATTGATAGAATTCTAAAAGAGCCTGTTTTTGAAATTGATTTCATTAATGCTCTTGATAAATTAATACCATAAAACCAATCTAAATAGTGTCTTGTCTCTCCTGCAATTGCCTGCCCCCAATTAAGAGTTGGAGAAAGATTTTCAAAAGATTGCTGTAATTCTTCTTTTGTTAAAGATGAAAATTTCATTCTTTTTGCATCTTTTTGCCCGCAAATATATCTTACCACATTTAGCCCAATTACCTCCCCTTCAACATCATAATCAGTTGCAACAACAAATTCATTTGCTTGTTTAGATAATTTTTTTAAAACATCATAATATTTTTTAGTATACTCTGCGCCTTTTGATTCATAATTAGGTTTCCATTCAATATCAAAATTAGGAGTTTTAGCTCCTTTTTCTTTTTGCCCTAAACCAAATAAATGGCCTACAGCACATCCAACAAATATTTTTTGTCCATTTTTTGTAAATTCATAAAAAGAAACTCCTTTGTCAGTATGTTGTTCATCTTTTCCATCAGACAAGGCAGAAGCTATTTTCATAGAAGCCTGGGGCTTCTCACAGATTATCAAGATAGTTTTGCTCTTTTTTTTAGGACTTGAATCAGGAGCAACCTCTTCTGTTTTTATTTTTGCTTTAACCATATAAAGATGAATTGTGAATAGGGTTTTTATATTTTGGTGAAAATTATCTTATCAGATTTCTGTAACTTCAATTTGTAAAAATTGAATGGAATAGAAATTCTTAAATTTCTGTAACTTCAATTTGCAAAAATTGAATGGAATAGAAATCATTAGATTTCTATAATCTGTCCCTTTCTTCCAACATTAATTATTTTTGTTTTGCCTATTTTTTCTTCAATGCCTTCTGCTTCATGAATATGTGCAGAAAGAAATAAATCTGGCTTAAATTCATCAATAGCTTTTCTTAGTGCAGAGCTCCCGGGAAATCCAGAAAATTCTGATTTAGTTCCTGCAGCATGAAGATGAGAAATCAAAATCTTTTTATCCATTTTCATTTTTTCAAAATTTTTCTTTAATTTTTTAAATGCTTTATCTTCATCTAAAAAAAGCTGGAAATCAGGATTTCCAATACCTAAAATCCCAATATCTTTGTAAGTTACATAATATCCATCAAGATTTTTTATCCCATATAAATCCTTTAATAAATCTGCATCTGCACTTGAATCCCAATTTCCAGGAACAAACAAAACTTTTTGATTTGCTTTTTTAAAAGGAGCAATTATATTTCTTGATTCAAATGGGCCATGAATATCTCCTAAAAGTAAAACTAAATCAACATTTTCTTTTTTTGCTTTTTCAGCAAGTTTTTTAGCAATATCAGAGCTTCCATGAATATCTCCTGCAGCCAAAATTTTCAATTTTTTAGATTTTATAGCTTCCATTTTAATAAAAATGTATTTTTAATAGATTTAAACTTTTCTGAAAAATCTTACTTCTTCCCCATAATTTTTAGGAACAGATTCAATAGGATGTTTGTATATATTTCCTAAATCCCATTTTGATTTAACATTGCCGTTTCGATCATAAATTGCACAATGCATAAGATATCCTTCATCATAATAAACAACTAAATCTCCTTTTTTTGGGTCTTTAATTGGTAAATATCCTTTAGGTATATCTTTTTCTCCTGTTACAAAATCAAAAGGAACTTTGTCCATGCCTCCAAAAGCATAAACAATACAATCATAAGGAAGTTTGTAATCCGGTTTAGGTTCTCTTTTTTCAATTTGATAAATACCTTTAATACGATTAATTCTGCCTAAATCCCCATTTGTTTTATACAATCTTTGAATAAGGTTTTGTCTTAAATTATTTCTTTTTAATACCATATTTTATATAAGCCTTAATTATTTATAAATGTTTGGTTTTGTCACTACTTATGAATAACTAATCAAACCTCTTATTTTGACATTTTGCAAGCTAAATACTTTTTTAAACATCTTGTCTTTAATATAGACATGACTGAAATTAATTTAAAAGATATTAAGAACTGGAATCCAGAAATTGAAATTAAAATTACAGAACAATGGAAAAATTCAGAACAATTTAATTTTAATATTAAAACTAAAAAAAAGATTTATTCTATTGATACTCCCCCGCCATATATCAACTCCCCAATTCATATGGGTCATGCTGTTACTTATTCTTTTATGGATTTTTTTGCTAGATATAAAAGAATGAAAGGGTTTGAAGTTATTTTTCCATTAGGTTTGGATAGAAATGGACTTCCAATTGAAATGGGTGCAGAAAAGAAATTTAATGTTTCTCCATTTAGTGTTGGCAGAGAAAAATTCATTGAATATTGTGAAAGACTTCTAAAAGAAACTTCAACAGAATCAATTGACACTTTTGCAAGATTAGGGATTTCTTTTAGTTCATATAAAGAAAGCAAAGATATTGGAGCAATTTATCTTACTGATTCACCAGAATATCGTTCACTAACTCAATCAACATTTATTGATTTATATAAAAAAGAATTAATCTACGAAGAAAATAGAATAAACAATTGGGATACAAAATTGCAGACAACAATTGCAGATTCTGAAATAGATTATAAAGATATTCCTTCTACTTTTACAGATATTAAATGGAAAATAAAAGGATCAAAAGAAGAAATAATAATTGCAACAACAAGACCAGAACTTATTTGCACATGCAAAATGGTTATTTTTAATCCAAAAGATGAAAGATATAAACATTTAATTGGGAAAACAGCAATAACTCCTTTATTTGAAAAAGAAGTTCCAATAAAAGCACATCCATTAGCTCAAATAGATAAAGGAAGCGGGCTTGTTATGATGTGTTCTGCAGGAGATTTATCAGACATACAATTTTTCAGGGAAATGAATCTTATTCCTGTAATTGCAATAAATAAAGACGGAACAATGAATGAAAATGCAGGTTTCTTAAAAGGATTAAAAATAAAAGAAGCAAGACAAAAAATTCTTGAAGAACTTAAAAATAAAAATCTTATAATAAAACAGGCACAAATTTTGCATAGAACTCCTGTTTCAGAAAGAACAGGTGCAGAAGTTGAATTTATTGCAATGCCAGAATTTTATTTAAAACAGCTTGATTTTAAAAATGATTTAAGAAAATTAATCAAAAAAGTAAATTTTTATCCAAAAGAATCAATAAAAATATTAGAAGATTGGATTAATTCTGTTTCAATTGATTGGCCAATTTCAAGAAGAAGATATTATGCAACTCCAATTCCGTTATGGTATTCTGATAATTTAATTGCACTTCCTCAAAAAGGAAAATACTATCAACCATGGAAAGAATCTCCACCAAAAGATGCAGATGTTTTTGAAAAAGGAAAACTAATTGGCAAGGTTAAAGATTTTAAAAAAACTTGGAAAGGTGAAGAAAGAGTTTTTGATACCTGGTTTGATTCATCAATTTCTGAATTATTTATTATAAAATATAATTCAAATGAAGAATTTTTCAAAAAAGCATTTCCAGTAAGTTTAAGGCCTCAAGGAAAAGAAATTGTAAGAACATGGCTTTACTATACTTTATTAAGGGGATATTTGGAAACAAACAAAGCATGTTTTAATGATGTTTGGATACATCATCATATTCTTGATGATAAAGGAAGAAAAATGTCAAAATCATTAGGTAATGTAATTGACCCCAAAGAAATTTTAAAAAATTATGGGGCAGAACCATTAAGATTATGGGCTGCAACAGAAGGAGATCTTTCAAAAGGAGATTTTATTTGTTCTAAGGAAAAAATTAATGCAGAACTAAAAACTATTAACAAAATACTTAATGTATCTAAATTTGTAATGCAATTTGAAAAGCCAAAAACAGCAAAACTCGCATTATTGGATAAGTTATTTATTGATTATTTAGAAAATCTAACAAATGAAGCAGATAAAAGTTACAATCAATATGATTTTCATCATCCTGCTTTAGAACTTAGAAGATTTTTATGGGAAATTTTTGCTTCACATTATATTGAAATTGTAAAGGGCAGGGCGTACAATCAAGAAGGAAAATTCTCAAAGCAAGAAAGCGATTCTGCAAAATATACTCTTCATTTTTTATTAGAAAGATTTTTGATTTTAATTTATCCAGTTATCCCGCAAACTTCAACACTAATAATGTCTGGAAAAAATATCGATTTGCTTAAAGAAGATTTTCCCCAGGCAAAATACCAAAATTCTGATTTAACTTTAATAAATCAAATAATGGCTTTTAACAGTCAGATATGGAAATTAAAAAAAGAACAAAATTTAAGCTTAAAATCAGAAATTTCTGGGATTAAAATTCCAAAAGAATTAAAGGATTTTGAAAAAGATTTGATTAATACGCATAATTTGAAGTAAGATTAAATATTGCAGATGATTTTTACTCTTGAGGTGCAATAATCTTTTCCATCTTGCTCTTCGATTTTGTTATTACATATTGAGAGGTCACAAAATTTCCATGCTAACATTACATAACATGGGGCTACAGATTCTGGACTTGCAGATTTTAAAATTTCACATATATCTATATTTTTTGTGTCTACGCCAATTTTTGTTACGCAATTAATATCATAAATTTCTCTTTCTTCACAAACTCCATTATTACAATTAGAAGAAATATCTTTTATTTTGCATAAATCTAAATTTAAAGTTTCTTCACCAATTTCTTTTAAACATCTCTCTTTTAAGTATAAATCTTTAATAATAGAGCATTTAGTTGATTCCTTAGATTCTTGAGCGATCTTAAAATTAACATTATCTTTGCAATTTTCTAGAGGTGTTTCTGGTGTAAATGGTTCTGGCGGATTTGCATCAAGAGACAATTTTTCACATAAATCTGGATTATTTGCAGAATATGCCAATAAATTATAGCAATTATCCTTTTCTGCTATTATCGATTTAGCATCACATTCTTTAGTAAGAGAATCTGTCTTGTTTAAATTATAGTAAATTACTAAACCGGTTATTAAAGATATTAATAAAACTACTATTAAAATTACTAAACTAGATTTTTTCATAATTATTCCAATTTTTATCAATTATTAAAACTTGCCTTTTTTTTCTCAAAATAGTTTTCTCAAAAACATTTATATAGTCATATCAATTGATATTATCAATAAATAACATGGAATCTCAAATAAAACAGAAAAAATCTTATATGGAATCAAATGAAATAGCAAGAAGCCCGACATTGCAGACAGTATTAATGGTTGAAAAATTCATTGATGACCATTCTGGAGCATATAAGAAAACAGAATTATTTAACAATTTACCAAAAAAAGTAATGTGGCAGACATTTCAGGTAATAATGGAATATCTTGAAAGCGTAAATAAAATTGCTTATGATAATGAAGATTATATAGTATATATTTGGAGCCCAGAATTAGGTCAGAAATATAAAAACCGAAAAGATTTAGAATGGAAAAAGAAGGAGAAATAAGATTTGTTGATTTAAAATTAAAAGAATCATTTGAAGAGTTAGGAGATTCTGATAAGGAATTTTATGAAGAAATACAAAATGCTCTAAGTGATATAAGTAGTAATATTTTCTGTGGAAGAAATGTTAAGAAAGAGTTAATTCCAAAAGAATATATTCAAAAATATAATCTTGATAATCTTTGAATATATAATCTGCGAGATGGTTGGAGATGGTTATATTTTATTACTACTCCTGATAAGATTGATGTTCTTGCTATTGTTCTTGATTGGATGGACCACAAAGACTATGAGAGGCTTTTTAAATTCTAATTGAGATTATATAATATCATGGACGCAACAAAACGATATGAACTTGAAGAAACAATAAAAGAACTAGAAGGTTATCGGGGAAGACATACTGAACTAATTAGTGTTCTAATCCCTGCAGGAACAACCCTTACTCAAATAGGAAGACAAATTGAAACAGAAAAAGGAACTGCTTCAAATATCAAAAGTAAAAATACAAGAAAATCTGTTATGGATGCACTTGAAAGAATTTCAAGGCAATTAAAATTAATTGAGAGAACTCCTGAAAATGGATTAGCATTATACTGCGGCAATGTTTCTAGTGTTGAAGGTCAAGAAGATATTCAAATCTGGAGTATAGAACCACCTAAGCAACTTAAAACAAAATTATACAGATGTGACCAAACATTTCTTTTAGACCCATTAAAAGAAATGGTTGAAACAGAAGATATTTATGGATTAATTGTAATTGATAGAAAAGAAGCAACAATTGGGTTATTAGAAGGAAAATCAATAAAAGTTTTACAGCATTTAACATCAGGAGTTCCAAGTAAAGTAAGGGCGGGTGGCCAGAGTGCAGCACGTTTTAGCAGAATTACAGAAGGACTTGCAAAAGAATTTTTTAGAAGAGCTGCAGAAGCATTGAAAAATCATTTTTTTGAAAATAAAAAATTAAAAGGTATTTTAGTTGGTGGGCCAATTCCAACAAAAGAAGAATTTATTGAAACAGGAAATATTGCAACAGCACTAAAAAATAAAATTATTGGTGTAAAAGATATGGGGAATACAGACGAATATGGTTTAAGAGAATTAGTTAATTTATCTCAAGATGTTTTAGCAGAACAAGAAGTAACAAAAGAAAAAAAGATTTTAGATGAATTTTTTATGACTTTAGCAAAAGAACCAGAAAAAATTGCCTATGGGGATAAAGATGTTGAACAAAGATTAAAGGAAGGAATGGTAAAAACTTTGATTATAGCAAAATCTTTAAAAAGGGAAAGAATAA
This sequence comes from Nanobdellota archaeon, assembly GCA_030647965.1. Classification (GTDB taxonomy): domain Archaea; phylum Nanobdellota; class Nanobdellia; order Pacearchaeales; family GW2011-AR1; genus JAUSIT01. The sequence continues at coordinate 13,990 of JAUSIT010000021.1, forward strand.
AAGAATTTGAAGCACTCGCAGCTCAAACTTCTTCTGATGTCCATATTGTTTCAAAAGAAACAACAGAGGGCATGCAGTTTGATAATTTAGGAGGAGTGGGTGCAATTTTAAGGTTTGCAGTAGCATAATACTGATTTGACACATGAATAAAGAAACTAAAAAAGAAATTTTTTATTTTGGGACTATTGGAGCAATAGCTGCAATCTTAAATGTAATTCTATTGTATTTTTTTACTTCAATCTTGAATTTTTATTATATTCATTCAGCAGTTTTTTCATTTGTTTTTGCATCAACAGTTTCTTTTTTACTAAATAAAAAATATACATTTAAAGAAAAAATCAGCTATAATTTAGTTGCAAGAATCACAAAATTCTTTTCAGTTAATTCAGCAACCCTTCTTTTGAATTTATTTTTGCTTTATTATTTAACAGAATACCTTCAAGTATATTATATAACTTCTCAATTAGTAACTCTTGCACTAATTTCATCTCTTAATTATTTTGGGAATAAACACTGGACTTTTAAGAATCAATTACCCATACAAATAACCTTTTAAAATCCATTAACTATCTAATTCTATGGAAGACAAAAAAGAGAATATAAAGCCCCTAATTACTGGCGAAACAGCTGAAGAATTAGATAATGCTTTTAGTGATAGGGAAAAAGAATCAGAAGAAAAAGTTGAAGCTGCATTTTTTATTTCTGGCAAATTTCTTACTGTACAAGATTTAATTATGTTGACTGATGTAAATCCAATTATGCTCAAAGAAATTCTGCATAAAATTGAAAAAAAATATTCAAGAGGAGCAATAAAAATAGTAAAAAAAGGCGAAAGCTGGAAAATGGATGTTGCTGAAAAATATCATTATATGATAAACAAGCTTGCAACAGGAAAAGCAGAATTTACAAAAGCAGAGCAAGAAACTCTTGCAATAATTGCTTACAAACAACCAATAAAACAGTCAGTTATAATTAAGATAAGGGGAAATAAGGCATATGATCATATTAAAAAATTCATTGAAGTTGGTTTGGTTCAGGCAAAAAGAATAGGTCATACTCATGAATTAAATTTAAGCGACGAATTTTATGATTATTTTAGTGTTCAAAGTAAAAATGGCAATGAAGGGGAAAATATAGAGTTGATACAAAAAGAAAATAGCGAAGAAGTAAAACAGGAAGAATAAAAATATGAAAGCTTTATCAATTATTTATTTAGGTTATATGTTTATAGCGCTCTATATGTTGTTCTTTTTTTTAATCTTATTTTTAAGAAATAAAAAAGAATTATTAAATTATCCTGTTGCTGAAAAAAATTATTCTGTTTCTGTTTTAACTCCCGCCTATAATGAAGAAGATACAATTGAAGATACTATAAATTCGGTTTTAGCTTCTGAATATCCTATAAAAGAAATGATTGTAATTGATGATGGAAGCAAAGATAAAACAATTGAAATTGTAAAAAGATTAATGAAACAATACCCTAATTTAAAATTATTAGCTAAAGAAAATTCTGGAAAAGCAGATTCTATAAATCAAGGAATAAAAATTGCAAAAGGAGAGTTAATTGCAATTATTGATTCTGATTCTTATCCAGATAAAGATTCAATAAAAAAAATGGTTGGATTTTTCAATGATACTAGTGTGGGAGCAGTTACTTGTTCTGTTTTAGTTAAACATAGAAATATTCTTTTAGAAAAATTACAAGTTATGGAATATGCAACTATTGCATGGACTAGAAAATTATTAGGATATATTGATGGGATCTGGGCAACTCCAGGACCTTTAGCCTTGTATAGAAAAAGTATTTTGTTAGATATAGGGGGTTTTGATAGAAATAATATTACAGAAGATATAGAAATTACATGGCATATAATTAGCAAAGGATATAAAATTGAAATGTGTCTTCCTGCAAGGGTATATAGTATTGCTCCAAAAAAATTATCCTATTTTATAAAACAAAGAATTAGATGGGATATTGGGGGTTTGCAATGTATAAATAAATACAAATCTCTTTTTTTAAAAAAAGGAGCATTAGGATTATTTATTATTCCATTTTTTACAATTTCAATATTTTTAGGTTTAGCTGGAGCAAGCATATTTTTCTACCTTACCTTAAAAAATATGTTATCTAGTTTTTTTTATACTAATTATAGCTTAGAAGCAGGAACTAATCTGCTTGCACTAGAAAGTTTAGCAATAACTCCTACAATTCTTAATTTTTTTGGAATAGTTTTATTTGTTTTAGGATTTTTATTTACTATTTTTAGCCTAACCTTTATGAAAGAAGGGCAATTTAAAGGGTTTAGAAATGTTTTTAATCTTATTTTCTATTCAGTTGTATACTTAACCATATATCCTTTAATTTTGGTTATAGCAATAGGGAAAATGATAAAATACAAAATACAAAATAAAAAAATTGGCTGGGGAACAAAATAATGTTTAATTCACAAAAAAATGTTTTTTGGCAAGCATTAATTCTTGCAGTATTTGTTTTTTCAATAGGTATACTTTTAGGTTTTTCTCTTGAAAATTGGAGATCTTCTCAAATAAACGCACTTTATCAGCAATCTGAATTAGATTTATTGGACATTAAAATTCAAACAGAGATTTATTCATCTTCAAATATCAATTGCGATAAAGCCATAGAAAATAATGTTAATTTTGCAAATAAAATTTATGAACAAGCAAAATTACTTCAAAAATATGAGGATTCAAATAAATTAACTGATAATATCATTCTACAACATAAAAAGTATGATTTACTAAGAACTTTATTTTGGGTTAATTCTATTATAATAAAACAAAAATGCAATGCAACTTACCATAATATTGTTTATCTCTATGATTATAACAATCCATCTTTAGAAATAAAAGCAAAACAGCAAGTAATTTCAAAACTTTTAACTGAAATAAAATTTGACAAAGGAGATAAAGTAATGCTTATCCCTATTGCAGGAGATAATGATATTAATTCTGTTGATTTATTAATGGATAAGTATAATATCCAAAAACAAGAGCTCCCAATTATTTTAATTGACGAAAAAATTAAAATTTCTGATTTAGAAACAAAAGAACAGCTGGAAAAATATCTTTCTTAAAGATATTTTTAACAACCATAATTCTTAAAAAGGCAGAATTTCTTGTTGTTTTTATGAGATGCGCAATTTGTGGCAGAGAAAAAGATGTGTCTGAGCTATCTAGGGGAATTTATGAAAATCAGGTTGTAAATGTCTGTGATGTTTGTATACAATTAGATAATATCCCTGTAATGAAAAGACCTACAGAAGGCCAATTAAACAGAGCAGATCAAAGATATACTGTAAGAGAGACAATGGAAAGGCTTTCTGGCATGAATAGGGTTAAAGAGCTTGCAAAAGACCAAACTGTTGCAAATTCAAATCTTGGAAAAATAAGATTTCCTGAAAAAGCACAAGAAGCAGGATTTTTAATTGAAAATTACTATTGGATTTTAAGAATGGCAAGAAGAAGGAAAAAGTATTCTTTTACAAATCTTGCAGAAATAACAAAAATACCTGTTAATGATTTAGAAAATTTTGAAAGAGGAATTTTGCCAAAAGGATATGAATCAATGGTTCCTGCAATTGAAAGAGCTTTAGATATAACTATCACTAAAGGAAGTGGAAGATCGGCAAATTTTACACAACCTAAAAAAAATCAAGATAATTTTGCAAGAAATGAAAGAGAAGAATTAGACCCAGAAAAAAAATTAAGAAAAAGAGAAGATGTTGAAACAATAAAAAAAGGAAATTTTGATTTTTCAAGAAGAAAAAATTTAGATAATTTAACAATAAATGATTTAGCAGAATTAAGAAAAGAAAGAGACAAGATGAAACAAGAAGGAAACTTTGGAAAAAATCCTGAACCAAGAAAAAATTCTGAAAAAACTCATTCAAACGATAATGATATGCTTGGTGATGAAATAGAGTTTTAAAATAAATATTTTTAAAATTTAAAAAATGATAAATTTAGCAGGAAATAAAGAAGCAGATGTTTTTATTCAGGAAGAATTACTTTCAGCCAGAATACCCCTTATAAGGGGAACTATGAGTAAGGGGGAAGTTCCATATTCTATATCTGGACAATTAAAAAATTGGAATTTTCAACGAGCTTGGCGTTATTGGATTGCTGATGCAGAAGGATTAGGCTTGCCACTTGAAGTTGCTTCAGAATTGCATGAAAGAAAATATCCTATTACTGGAGAAAGGCAACCATTAACTTATGGTGAAATGGTCAGAGTAGTAGGACATTGTGGATGCCCACATCCAAAACAATGGGCATTTCCAGTGAAAGATATATTGTATCCTCAATTACAAAAATTAAGACAAGAAAATATAAGTTATGGGGATCTCGCTAAATTATGCAATGAGGGGATTATTGTTGGTCAAAGATTTGTCCAAAATTATCATATAGATTCTCAAGAAGGACTTAATGAATTTGCAAGAGTTATAAATCAACTATAAAGCATATAAATTTTTATAGCATAACTAATAATCTAAATCTTTAAATAATAATTAAGTTATGTCTATAAATCTAAAACCACATTCTTTAGAATGTGGCGTAGCTTTAGGGTTTTAGATTTTGGATCATCCTAAAAACAAGTGCCAATCAAACCACACCTTTTAAGTATGGTGGTACATTGTTTTTCTGATATAAAAATATGGTAAAAATTATAGACATTACTCCTGATAGAAAAAAAGAAACAGAACAAGGAGAATTGGAATTAACCTTAGCAAAACAATGTTTTTCAGGAAAAGAAATTAAACCATCTATAACTCTCCCCCTTATAAGAATATCTTATTGTGAAAAAGAAATGGCAAGTAAGATGATAGGCACAACAAAAATAACTATTTATGATAAATCAATATTGTCTCAGGCAGAAGAATTTGGCAGAAGATATGAAGACCAGTTTCATATTCCTTCATTTACCATAGAAACAGATTATTCTGAAAAGTAATAAAGGATTTTTTTAACATGAAATATAATATGCATCAAAACCATTATAGATTAACTGTAGAAAATGAAGATGATGAAAAATTCTTGCAATTTTTAGATAGTGTATTTGAAAATTGTTCTTCTGAAAAAGGGTGTTATTGGAGGCCAGTATTAACTCAAGCATCAATGATTGGCAAAGATAATGAAAAAAAATACATTGATTTTGAAATTAGCTCTTTAAATTTTAAAATTGCCGATACTATAAAACTTGAGGTCATTGTTGATGACACAAGAGGTAATCCAGTAACTTCAGAATTATTTTTAACACCTTCTAAAAAAAGAGATTAATTTCAACCCAAATATCTTAATCTTCCGGGCCTTGGTTCATAAACTAAGCCATCTTCCAGAACTTTCTTAACTTCTTGATTGATTAAATCAGCAGAAGCTTCAATTTCCATTATTAAATTATCAATATCAACTCCCCCCTCTTTTTCACCATTTTTTATTTTTTCTAATATTAAATCTCTTAATGGGAGATTTGTTTTTGCAGGCATATCTTTTCTTGATTTTTGAATTTCTAATTTTCTTACTAATAGCCATTTAGGTTCAACTTTTTTTACAATTTCAGGCATAATATAAAGTTCATTATTATACTCCCTTACATTTCCAATAATTTGCAAACTGTCTCCTTGAACAATATCTTTTACTAGATTAATATCATCTCCAAAAGATTTTAGTTTTATCTGACCAGAAGCATCATCTAAAGTTAAAGAAGCATATTTTTTCTCACCATCATTTACAAATTTATCAACAACATTTGCAAGAAGATTTACCCTTACTATTTTATTTTCTCCAAGTTCAAGAAAAAGAAATTTTCCTTCCTGAATAATTGGTTTTGATTTCAAAATATCACCTATCCTTATTTTATAGGCAACATTCCTCTTTTTTGATTCCTCTGCTAACATAATATAAGAAAAAATTGAGGTTTTATAAGTATTATTGAAGTTGAGTTGCATATTTCTTTGAGAGATTTTCATGAAATATTAGGGAATATGAAGTTTCAAAAAAAATTTATTAACTTATTTTGATTTAATTCTTCAGCATGAAAAGAGCCTTTCTTAAAAAGAAAGCTTCGGGAAAGAAATAAAAAATGGGGATGATGAACAAGATAGCAAGATGCTTCCCTGCACGATTTAGGGGCTTCGCTTCGGTTAATATTTTTATATCTATATTAAAACGAATAATGGAGTAATGGAAGATTATAGCGTTCTTTCTCAATGTTCTTTACTTATAAAGACTTGTTAACTGGTAAAGAAAGCTTTATAAAGTCCATAATTTAACAGATGGCATGGAAAAGAATAAATTAAAAGAAGTTTTGCAGGATCAACAAGCTTTATTCGATAAAGTAAATGATCTTATTGAAAGAGAAGTTTCTCTAAAAGATTATATGAAAGGAAATGAGATAGTAATCATAACAGGCATTAGAAGATGTGGAAAAAGCTCGCTTTTGAAAATTATTTCAAAAAAACTTAATGAAAAATTTGTTTATATGAATTTTGATGATATAAGACTTACAGACTTTAAAATAGAAAATTTTGAAGATATAGAAGAAATAGTTTCAGAAATATATGGAATAAAAACAAACGTGATTTATCTTTTGGATGAAATTCAAAATGTGCCTTCTTGGGAGAGATGGGTAAATAACTTATATGTAAAGAAAATTAAAGTTTTTGTTACTGGCTCAAACTCAAGCCTTTTAAGTTCAGAGATTTCAACATTTCTAACTGGTAGAAATAAAGTCATTAAGCTATATCCTTTTTCCTTTAGAGAATTTTTGTTATTTAAAAGAATTAAAACAGATTATCAAACAACAGATGAGAGAAGAGCAATTTCTCAAGCATTTAATGAATACTTTGAGAAAGGAGGATTCCCTTTAGTTATAATAAATGATGATTTAAGTCTTTCAAAACAATATTTTGAAGATATACTTAATAAGGATATAATAAAAAGATATAATATTAAGAAAGTAAAAGAACTTAAAGATTTAATTTTATACTTATTCTCTAATGTTAGCAAGACTTATTCTTATTCAGCATTAAAGCAAGTCTCCAGTATAAAGAGTTTGAGCATGATAAATAATTATATTGAATATCTAAAAAATGTTTTCGTTGCATCTACAATAAATAAATTTGACTATTCAATTAAGAAACAAAAAGTTTCTTCATCTAAGTTTTATGTATTAGATAACAGCTTCTTAAAAACAGTGGCTTTTAATTTCTCTGAAAATGCAGGAAAAAGATTAGAAAATCTTGTTTTTATAGAATTAGTAAGAAGAGGAGCAGAAGTTTATTATCATGCAAAAAAGAATGAGTGTGACTTTATTATTAAAGAAGGACTTAAGATAACTAAAGCTATTCAAGTATGTTTAATCTTAGATAATGCAGTAACAAAAAAGAGAGAAATTGATGGATTGATTGAAGCTCTGAAAGAATACAAGTTAAAAGAAGGTTTAATTTTAACTCTTGATAAGGAAGAAGAGCTAATAGTGGAAGATAAGAAGGTAATTATCAAGCCTGTTTGGAAATGGCTTCTTCTAGAAAAGTGAAAAAGCAAAAAGATATTTCTTTGAAAACTGGCAATAAAAAGAAAAGAAGAACTTTAATGAGATTGGATTAATATGCCCTAATATTTTATACTGCCTTCTTAGGTTCATAGTATTTTGTCCAACCAACATGTTAAGTAAATCGGTGAACTTTACATTTACCAATTATTGCACTTCGTTAAGATACTAGGTCGAAAAAGTTTTGCTCTTTTTATATTAAAAGAACAATAATAAAAAATCAAAGAGTAAAACTTTTTTTAGCAACTCCCATCAATTAATTAAAGTTAATCTTCGCTAGAAGATTCTATCAATCTTGCGAAGCATAATATGTTTCTTTAGAAACTTTTTAATAGAACATTTATTTCCAAATCTGGGTTTAATATAAAAACTTTTACTCTTATCTTTTTGCATTCCTATTGTAAGAGCAAAAGTTTTTCCAAAAAGTTTTATTCTTATTATTTTACGTTTTTTATCCTAGGAACAAAACTTTTTCCCACAGCTTGCTGCGATAGTAAGATTTGGAACCAAAAAAACTTTTTATAGGTTTTTTGAGGCTAGAAAATCTTTGATTTTCTCGCAGACTAAAATTGCTGGTCGCGAAGCGAAAAATTTCGGGAAAATACTTTGTAGCTTGCTACGGAGATAGCGAAATTTTAGGCAATTTTTTTATTTTTTATTCAATCAGCCATCACATTCTCTGTATATATCCTCTTCTAGGCCTGAATAAATCTCCAACTTTTACTAATTGTCCTAAAATTTCTTCTAGTTCATCTGCTTTAATTTTTCCTTCAAGTTCTTTTTCTATTTCTTCTTGAGGAATTAATTTTCCAAGCTTGCTTTCTAATTTTTCCAAAGCTTCTTTTACAATCATAATTTTTCCCCTATGTGAAGAACTAACTCCTGTTTGCAATCTATCAATATCAAAAGTTTTTGTTTCATGGTCATAACCAACTTGCATTAAATAAAAAGTCATTAGAGCAATTGCTCTTTTTGCATCTATTTTTTGAACTTTAGTACTTAATCTTGATTTTGCACTTGCTTCAGCCATTCTAACTAATCCTTCAAGCTGTCTTGCAGAAATTGGAATTGGTTTTGACCCAGAATCAGAAGCCCCTTGATTTCTTAAGCCAACATAAAAATCTTTTATTTCTTTAATTGCTTCATCTGTCAAAAGAGGGCTATATTTTTGTTTCGCATATGCAATATATTTTCTCAAAAAATCTTTTTCAATAATTTCATATTTTATACCTTGTTGTTTGTGCTCTCCTAAAACATGATCTGCAATCATTGTATCTCTTTCTTTATTTGGAATATCTTTTAAAATAAATATAACATCAAATCTATTTAATAATGGGGGTTCTAAATTAACTTGTTTTGCAACTATTTCCATTGGATCAAATCTTCCAAATTTAGGATTTGCAGCTGCAAGAACAGATGTTTGTGCTCGTAAAGTCGCCTGCACGTTAGCTTTTGAAATTGTAACTGTTTGCTGTTCTAATGCTTCATGCATAGTGCTTCTATCATTTTCATTCATTTTTTCTAATTCATCAATGCAAACCAAACCTTTATTTGAAAGAACCATTGCTCCTGCTTCTAACCCCCAACCTCTTAAAAATTCATCTCTAACTACTGCCGCAGTTAATCCTGCACCTGATGAAGATTTACCAGAAACATATCTTCCCTTTGGAGCAATGCTTGAAATAAATTTTAACATTACAGATTTTGCAACTCCAGGATCTCCAACTAATAAAATATGCATATCCCCTCTTGTTTGAGTTCCATCACTTTTTTGTTTTTTAACTCCGCCAAATAATTGCAATGCAAGAGCTTCTTTTATTTCAGGATATCCCCAAACTGAAGGGGCAATGCTTTTTGCAATTTTTTCCATTATTTTTGGGTCTGCTGCAAGTTCTTTTATTGCCCTTTCATCTTCTTCTGAAATATCAACATCTTCATATGTTTCTTCTAAAGGAATTATATTATTTGCTTCTATTGCAATATCAAAATTAGTAGATAACCCTCCTGTTTTTGAAATAATTGCAATTTCTTTTAACATTCCGATAATTCTTACTTTGCTTCCAGGAGTTGTTTTTTCTTCTAATCTTGGTTCAACTAAATCTTCTTTTAAATAAATGTTTAATCTTTTAGGCTGTTCTCCACCAGATAAAGAATCAGGACTTTCTTCAATTGTTAATCTCTGAGCATCAACCATATCTTTTTTTATTTCTTTAAATCCTCCTCTTCTTCCACAAGAGCATCTTGAAGGCTCTCTAAATTTAGCATCTATTTGTAATATAGAAATATGAGTTCCACAAGAAGGACATTCAAATTTTGCATTAATTACATGAGGCCTTACTTCTGTTGCCTGCCTTACAATTCCATCAATTGCAATTAAATTTCCAAGATGTTTTGTTCTTACATTTCTTATTTTAACTTCTTGTGATTTTGAAATAGAAGTTAGTCTAACTCTTGCATTGGAAATTATACCAGAATCTTCTAAAGCTAGTTCTAAAATTTGAAAACTTTCTTCTGGTTTAGAAATTAAGCTTTCTGCAAGCAAAGGAGATTGTTCTGATAGGCTATTAAAATCAATTCTTACTACTTTTTCACCTTTTTTAGCACTTGTTCCTATTTCTTTTTTATACTGACTAAAAAAAGTTTTAGCTTCATTAAGTAAGTCTTCCTGATTTATCTTTTGATTACCCGGGCCTTCTTCACCACCTTTATAGTCCTCTTCCATCCAATTAAACAAAGATTTTTCTTTTTATATTTTAGTATGGTTGAATATATATCAATTAAAGACAAATTCAGGCCTTGCAAAGATACTATCTTTTTCAGAAATTTTTGCTATTTCTATAAATTTTTCCTTAAAAAAAACTGCAATTAAGTCATCTTCCTTGAATTTTTGTATTTTTTCAGCTAAATCCTCTTTAAATAATGGCTTGCCTGTTAAAAGAGGCCTTACTGCTTTTTCTTTTATTTGAATAACAGGCATAATTTCTTTTATTGCATTTTCACCAGGGACAAGCATTTTTTTTAATTTGTCTTGTTTGCCTTTTTTAAATTCATCAACAGCTTCTTTAAGTTCATAAAGAGTATGAGAATCTTTTTCATTAAATATGCCTGCTTGTATTCTTCTTAATTCAAGCATATGTGCTCCTCCTGTTTCTTTTCCTAAATCATCAATTAATTTTCTTATATAAGTTCCTCCCTGAACTTTTGTTTTAAATAGAAAATCTTTACTGTTTTGTTCTAAAATCTCAAAACTTATAATTTCCCTTTCTCTTTCTACTCTTTTAACTTTTGATTTTATTGGTGGTTTTTGCATTATTTTTCCAAGAAAATTTTTATTAATAATTTCTTGCAATTTTTCAATTGAAATTTCTTTGTGAACATGCATTATCCCTACATATTCCTTGTCATGCCCTAAAAAGAAGCCAGTAAGCTTACAACCCCGCCCTAGTGCAATTGGCAAGACCCCAGTTACTTTAGGATCAAGAGTTCCAAAATGAGATGTTTTTTTCAAGCCTAGTTCTTTCCGAACAAAATCAGAAACAGAAAATGATGTCGGGCCTGAGGGCTTGTCTATATTTATAACACTAAATTCTAAAAGTTCTGAAATTGGTTTTTCCATATTTTACATCATCTTTTTAGGTATTTATCTCTTTCTTCTTTTGGGAACTTCTCTATGTCTGAAGCTTTGTAAGTGAGAAGCGAAGATTAGAAAAATTAAATTTCTCCTTTTAGATATTTTTTTCTAATTTCCGGATTTAATTTTTCTATAGCATATCTTAACATAGTCCTCGGCATTATTTTATAATGCTTGTTTAAAAAATCTTCAAGAGTTTTTTTATCTTTTTTTCCAATCTCCCTTAGCATCCAGCCAACTGCTTTGTGAATTAAGTCATGTTTATCATTTATTAAAATCTCAGCAATCTTTATACTATCTTGAAACTGCTTTTCTCTAATAAAATTAAAAGTAGAAATAATTGCAATTCTTTTTTCCCATAAGTGTTCTGACTTTGCAAGTTTGTACAAAACATCCCTGTCTTTATCAAGAAGATAAGTTCCAATAATATTAGGGGAAGATAAATCAACTAAATCCCAGTTATT
>JAUSIT010000029.1 GCA_030647965.1 Nanobdellota archaeon
CTGACAATTGATTAGTTTTAATCCCACAATTGTCACAAGTATCAGTCATGCAGAATTACAAAATTCTCAAATTTAGTTACATCACCTCTTTCGTGTGTAAAAAAGTTCACCATGTATCTAATCCCTCATCTTTTGCAAAAATATTGTCTTTATCTCCCCCTAAAGACTCAGTTTGTTCTACAGATGAACTAGATTGTTCTTCTATACCACTAGTACCACTTTTATCGATTGTTTTTAAATTATTTTTAATATTATTATTTATATTTATATTATTCCTAAAAACTCCATATATAGAGTATAAAGTGGTACTAGTGGTATTAATTTTAACATTTAGCCAGTATCTTTCGCCATTCCTTTGAGAAGCTTGAATGTAAGGAGCAAATTTTGTTAAATTTCGTCCAATTTTTTCTATGCTATCTGGAGCTATTTTCATTTTTTGTTCATTGCACCAAGCGCAATATATTTGATACATACATTCTTTACTTATACTTTCTCCATTAGCTTGAACTAATATTGTTTGTGCAAAATCTGCAAGAAGATTTTTTCCATTTCTTTGCATTATTTGTCTATTTTCTTCAGCTGTTTTGTTATAACTAAATTTATTCTGTTTTACAAGTCTTATATAACCTTCAATTGCCCAATTTAACAATCCGCTTAATTCTTTAGGAGTCGTTAATTCATTTAACAAATCTGAATTTTGTTTTTCTTTAGGAACAACATTATCAACTGGAATTAATAAAAGTCTATCATAAAATGCTTCATCATTTACATCTTTATTTGGCGCTGGAATTTTATTACATGCATTTGTATTTTTAGCAGTATTTCTAAAAGAAATTCTTTCTCCACCCTTTTGTTCGCCGTTAAGTTGAGCATCTCCAATAGCTTTTTTAAATCCGCCAACTGAATTTACATCAGATGATTGTAAATCATCACAAATATTTGCATCTTTATCCTTCATATCAAGTAAATCAAATGCTTTTGCTCTGCCAATTTCTTGAATTGACAAGCCAGAAATATTATTTCCAACAAATTTTGTCAATAAAAGTAAAATTTTTGATTTTCCAGTATCTTTAGGACCATAACATATCATACTTTTTTTATAAATATATAATCTTATTATATGAAATCCAAACCATTCTTGAACTACAGGTATGTCATCTTCATCAAATGTTTCATTAATAAATTTCAGTATGTTTGGACATGTTGCATTTATATCGTATATTATTGGAAATTTAGTTCTAAAGTTATATGTTCTGCTATGAGGAATAAATTTAATATCATTTATATCTTCTAAATCTAAAACTCCATTTTCTAGACATCTTTTTTTGTCAGGAATTATATCTGTAATACTTCTTGTTGTTTTTGTTCGTCTTTTTATTTTTTCTAAAATCTCTTGAATAGTATTATTTTTAGCATAATCTTTAAGCAATATTTCTGCTTCACCTTTTATAATTCCTTTTCCTTCGACTGACCATATTCCATTTGTATATACTTCAATTGTTTCTTCTTTTATTCCATAAATTGTTCTGATATTAAATTTATTTCCAATATATTCAGCAACTTTTTCAATATCTACAGAACGACCTATCTCTACGCCTTTTTTGTTGGTTTTGATTATTAAAAAATCATCAACATTCTGTTTATCGTATAATAATTCTAATAATTCATTTGAATTTTCTAATTTAGTTTTATGTTCTTTTATCCAATTTACTAATTCACCGATATTTAGTTTTATATTTTTACCTTCAGAAATTGATTTATACCATCTACCTAATGTATTTTCATAATTCCATCCATTTTCTTGATAGATAATTTTTAGTTTATTCATATCTTTTCCAGTTTCAACGCACCAAGATGCTTCATTTTTTTGAATAATATCATATACTTCAAATCCTGAAGATAAATCTAATTCTCTTAACTTTTCAAAGAATTTTCCTATTCTTATTAATTTTTCATCTGTTAATGGTTCATATTCTTTTTTTGTTAATGTAGATATTTCAATACTTAAAATTTTATCAGCTAATTTTTTGTTATCTACTCTAATAACATCTTTATTGAGAATTTTTGCTAATACTGGATTATCTTTGTTTCTTAAATTTAAAGTTCCTGCTAATCTTCCGACTCTTGAGACATCTTTTGTTACTTTTACATCAACATCAACATCTTTATTTGCATACATTGATTTTATTAATTCAGCAAATACACTTATTTTTTTTCTATTTTCTTCAGTATTTTGTATACTTTCAATAGGAAATATAATCCAATAACCATGACCTGAATCAATAACAAGAGGTTCTATAGAATATTCTTTTTTGTAATCTTCTAAAATTTTATCAACTGCAATTTTTGCATTTTCTTTTGTGAATGAATTATGAGCGTCAATATCAATATAGATATTTTTTATAAATTCAATTGATTCTATATTGTCTCCACCTATTTTTCTTTCATTCAGCCCAATATAAATATTAAATTTTCCATTATATTTTTTTGCAACATTAATTACTTCATCAACATTTTTACAAAAATGTTGTGGTTTATCTGGCATAGTTTCCATATAATCAGCTTTAAAAATTCTAACTTCAATTTCATTTTTATAATCTAAAAATTCTATTTGTTTTTTGATGTCTGCTTCATTTATTGGAATTGGTTCATTAACATATTCTGCAAGTCCATGTTCGACATAATCTTTTGCGTCTTCAAGACTTGCTTCTGCTGTCTCGCCGATTTTCATTTTTTCAGTATTTTTTAAAAATTTAATTTCTATTCGTTTTACCATTTTTTCTTTCCGCCTTCATTTAATTTTCTTATACATCTTTTTAATGTATATATTCTACCTTTCCAAAAGGCATTATTTTCTAAATTTTTCTCTCTTGAAATTTGTTTAGAATGTTTTAATTCTTGTTTTATGAAATCTATTGCATCCATTTTTACCTCCTTTTTGGAATTTAGTTAACATAAAATCACCTTTTCCTGTTTAGGCCTTCCAACTTTAGGATATTTTAATAAATTATAATGATTTTTGCAGATAGAGCATCCTTTGAACATACAAGATGATAGATTTTCACAATTTTTTACATTGCATTTATCTGGGTGCAACTTTAGCAGTTTTCGCACTTGAAAATTAGTTGTTTGTCCTCTTTTGTATTCAAAATAGCAATCACTATTACAATATAGCTTATTTGCTTTGCCAATAAGCAATTTCCCGCAAGTTTGACAAAATTTTTTTTCATTTTATCTCTGCTTCAGAAATTTCAGAAATTCTGATAAATTTATTTTTAAATTTCTTTAAGTCATAAATTTCTATAAACTCATCATCACAATTTATTATTTTACACTCAAATCTGAAATTATTTACAAGAAATATCAAAGCTTCTTTGTCTATAGAACCCTTTAATTTATTAATTAATAACTCGCTAACCATTTTGCAATTAAAATTTAAATTTCTAAAAATTTCTCCTTGAGTTTAGTTAGTTTTTCCAGATGCGCATAATCCTTTTCCTCTAACAACTCTTTTTCTAATTCTTGAATAGCTAATACTTTTGCTTCTTTTTGTATTTGTAATAAAAATTGATTATTATTTTCCATTTGAAACACATCCTATAATTTCTTTAATTTTGTCAGCATATGATTGATTTTTTAGACACATAGAAATAAGTTTTTGATGGTCATCTTTGTAAATGAAAATAGGCATTTTATTTGCATTTGGCTTTTTTTCATCAATTTTATTTTTTTTGTTTTGCATCGTCGGTATTTTATTTTATTTATTAAAATAATATATCATATTAGGTTTATAAATAAAATAATATTTTATACTGTATATTTATATAGAAATAAAACTATGCTACTTTTTCTTTAGATTTTCTTCTTTTATCAACTTTTTTAAGTGGTTTATCTGAAACTTTTTGAATTCTTTACTTTTATAAGATTTTTTGCAATATTCTCCTAATGTCTTTAATGCTCTAATAGTTTCTTTTCTTATTGGTTTGCATTTAAAGAAAAATTCTTGCATACTTTGAAGGTTAGACCATTTTTTGTTTTCTTTTAGTTTTTTAAGACAATGTATTTCAAACATTTTATGATAATTTGTGTTATGTTCTTTTAAGTATTTTAAATATTTTGCTTTATGCAAATCAGTCGTGGACATACAAAATCGTATTGGAATATTTACTGGTTTTGAAAATTTAATTGTTTCTCCGTCAAATTTTATGTCAAAATTAAGAATACTTTTTATATATAATATTACATTTGTCTTTGCTTGATGTTTATTCTTAGCCGTAATATTATCTAATTCTGATAAGTCTACTGTAAATACTTTTCTTTTGTCTTTAAGTAATTTATAAACATATGATAATGATGGTTTTTTAGAAAATTTTTCTTTTGAAAGATTAGATATTATTTTTTTTAAATTGACTTTTTGTTTTAATGAGAATAAATCCTCATAATCTTTTCCGTATTCTTTTGTTAATTCAATTTCTAAGTCTTTTATTAACTCTGCTTTATTAAATAGAATTTTTCTGTCTTTTCTATTATCTCCAAAACTAAAGACGGTCGAACATTTTTTGCATTTAAAGTATTGTTTTTTATTTCTAAATCCTGCTTTAACTGTATTTGTTGAATCACATTTTTTGCATTTCATTTTAATCCCAACTCCATTTTAAGTTCTTTAAGTGCTTCTTTTTTAAATTCAACCATCAAAGATTCTTTTAAATTATCCATTCTTAATATTTGTAATTTATTTATTTCTTTTTGTTTTTCTAATTCTTCTTCTATCTTTTTAAGATTACTTTCATAAACTTTTTTCTTAGGTTTATTTCTATCTAAAGCTAAATAATTGATATACCTGTCAATAATTCTTGATGATGGTTTATGTCCTAATCTTGCATTAACTTCATCTCTACTCCAATCTTTTTTTAATAAATCACATGCCATACTACTTCTCAGGTCTTTCCAGCTGGTTTTTTGTCCAGCTGGAAGACATCTAACACCTGATTTTTCTACAGCTCTTCTTAAAAACTTTTGTGCATAAGCCATACTAAATTTAAACAATTTATTTTCATTATGCAATTCATTAAAACTTTTATCTTTCATAAATTTATTAGAAATTATTTTAGTAGAGGGTTTAATATTTGCTAAAACCATATCTAAATATTTTACAGTTTCTGCATAATTAGTTATTTCACTTCTTGGGGTTCTACTTCTTTTAAGATTATCTTTACTTAATACAACTAAATATTCTGGCTCTTTTGTTTCAGAATCGGTTTGTCTTTTAAAATCATCTCTTTTCAACTGAAGCAACGAATCAATATTTTCTCCAATATCCCAAGCTAACCACATCAGACATTTTTGTTCTAATGAGATTGCACATTCAACTATTTTTCTAAAAGCTTCTTCTTCAATAAATCTAACTTCATCAGGATTTTCTCTGCCTTTTAACTCAAATTCTTTAAAAATTTCAATAGCATAATTACTTTTTCCTATTAAATCAAATAGCTTTCCTTTCATCATTTGATAATATAAGCTTCTGTCTGTAAACCTTGTCCCTTTAGTGGTTTTAATAATTCCATCTTCTAAATCATCAATTAATTTTTGCACTTCTTCTTTGTTTAATTCAGCCCAATTTTTGTTATTAAGCCATTTGTTTAAATTTACTAATCTAAAAGTATAATATACAAGCGTCTTATAGCTTCTTTCATCAACTTCGCTAAATCCTTGTTTTCTCTTTAGTTTATACTCTATATATTCTAAGAATTTTTTTATAACTTCTCTGTTTTTAGTATTGATACTATTATCATTCAATAACTCTCTCTTTCTTCTAATATATCTTTCTTTATACATAATTAAATTATATCTATTATATTTATAAACCTTTCTATAGTAATATTAATATATGTATTAATATTAGTGTAAACGAGCTGTTTTGCCACTAGACTATGGGGCCATAATTATTAGGAATAAACTTAACTTTTAAAGTTTGTTGTCACTCCCAATAACATTTAAATATGCAATATAATAATTTATAGTATGAACCAAGAAACTGAAAATCACAAAGAAAAGAAAGAAGAAACAAAGTCTGTTGAGCAGAATTTATCTGAAAATTATGTTCCAAAATCAAAACTAGGAGATTTGCCAATTTCTAATAATCTTAATTCTGATGATTTAAAAAAACAAATGGATAAAACAAAGCAAAATATTGAAAAATTCAAAAAAGAAATCACTAAAAAATTCAAATTTCTTGATGCAATTGGAATTATTCCTCCACAGGCTTCTAAAATTATAGAAGAAGAATATGAAATTCCAGAAGAAGCATCTAAGAAAAAACTTATGCATATTTTAGTTATAGTTCCTGAAGAAAAATTCAAAGAAATAGGAAAAATAAAATTAGAAGCAATAAATCTCGCAAAACAAATTGATGATAAACTATGGGTTCATGTTTTAACTCCATACGATGTTTGGGGACTTTGCATGGATTCAAAGTTTGAGATTGCAGAAGCATTTTCAATGTCCTATCCAATTTTAGACAAAGGAATTTTAGGTGCTTTAAGAGTTGCACAAATTCATAAAACACTTGTTTTGAAAAAATTTGAAAAATATGTTACTAGTTATGTTATTGCAGGTTCTTTAGTAAGAGGCACAACTCACAAAGATAGCGACGTTGATGTTTTTATTATAATTGATGATACTGATGTCAAGAAAATGTCAAGATTAGAATTAAAGGAAAAATTAAGAGCAATTATTTTTTCATATATTCAAGAAGCAACTGCAATTGCAGGTGTTAAAAATATTTTAAATGTTCAGACATATTTAATGACAGAATTTTGGGAAGCTGTAAAAGATGCTCATCCAGTCATGTTTACTTTTATCAGGGATGGGGTTGCTCTATACGATAGAGGAGCATTTTTACCTTGGAAATCTTTATTAAGAATGGGAAAAATAAAACCTTCTCCAGAAGCAATTGACATGTTTATGTCATCTGGTGACAAACTCGAAGAAATGATTGATAGGAGATTAATGGATATAATGTCTGGTGAAATTTACTGGAGTGTTTTAACACCTTCACAAGGTTTGTTAATGTTATATGGTCTTGCACCACCAACACCAAAAGAAACAGTAAAATTAATGAGGGAAGTATTTTTTGAAAAAGAAAAATTACTTGAAAAAAAATACATAGATATTTTTGAAGGAATTGTAAGTTTTTACAAAGATTATGAACACGGAAAAATAAAAAAAATTTCAGGAGTAGAACTTGACAAATTTGTAAAAGAAGCACTAGACTATATGAAGAGATTAAAAGAATTAAGAAAACAAATTGAAAAAAGAGTTCAGGAAAAATCAATTCAGCAAGTTTACGAAGATGTTTTTGGGATGCTTGAATCAATTTTAAAAAAGAAAAATGAAAATGCAATTATAAATGAATTTAATGAGCAGTTTATAAAACCTGGAAAATTCCCAAAAAGATTTTTAGAAGGTTTGAAATTTATTGCAAGAGTAAAAAAAGAATTTGAAAAACCAGAAAAAAATAAGAAAAAAAATAAGAAAGATAAAATTACTGGAAAAGAAATAAAAGAAGTTGAAACTGCAAGAAGATTTTCAGCAGAAATTGTAAATCTTTTAATTGAATATACTCAAAGATGTGATTTCTTGTCAATGGATAGAACAAGATTTATCTTAAAATCAAAAGACAGAGCAGCAGAAATTTTCTTTTTAGATGATTTATTTATTGTTGAAAAAGGAAAAATTTCAAAAGTTAAAGAAAATGAATTAAAAGAATCTGATACTGAAGAATTAAAAAAACAATTATTAGAACATAAAAACAAAGAAACAAAAATGGATGCTAAGTCGCTAAATTCTTTAAAGAGAGTTTTCGGAGATTTCGAGTTAGTTTATTGATAAAGTTTTAGATTAGTTTGGTAAATTATTTTGTGATTTAGATTAATTAATGTCTAGGAGATGCAAAAAATTTTGCTCTTGCATAAGTAACGCAAGATAAAAGAGCAAAATTTTTTCTAGTCGACTTAGTATCTTAACGAAGTGCAATATTTCACAATTAAAAAGCTTTAAAAAGTGTTTTTTCACTATATTCCTATGAAGGCAAAAGTAATACAATTCAGAAGGGGCAAAAGAATATACAAGCCAAGACATTTCATAATTGAAATTCCAAATGTAATTACAAGAAAAGATACTGAAAAATTCTTAGGAAAAGAAGTAGAATGGAAAAGCCCTGCAGGAAAAATAATCAAAGGAAAAATTGCAGCAGCTCATGGAAACAAAGGAGTTGTTAGAGCAATATTTGAAAAAGGTCTTCCAGGACAGGCAATAGGAACTGATTTGGAGGTAAAAATCTAAACATGAAAATTTATACTAAATTTCCAATTACTCTCTTGTGGGGGACAAGCTTCGTATGGCATTAAGAAAAGCAGGTTCATATTCAAAAAAATATGCAAGACCATATACAAGAAAAAGTAAAGTAAAACAAAAATCTTACATAAAAGCAGTACCTTATTCTAAAGTTGTAAAATTAAGGATGGGAGATTTAGAAGGCTATGCAAAAGGAAAATATCCAATTACCTTGAATGTTTATTCAGTAGATGCTTTGCAAATAAGAGATAATGCAATAGAATCAATAAGACAGTATCTTCATAGATTTTTAGCAGAATTAGTTGGAAAAGATTATTATTTTGAAATTAAAATTTATCCACACCACATACTTAGAGAAAATAAGATGATTACTGGTGCAGGTGCAGATAGAATGCAAACTGGAATGGCTCTTTCATTTGGAAAAACAATGGGTAGAGCAGCTTTAGTAAAAAAAGGTCAGCTTTTATTTTTCGTCTCTCTTTTAAATCAAAAACATGAATCTATTGCAAGAGATTTAATAAATTCTGCAAAAGTAAAAATGCCTGGCAAAATTCATGTTGAAACAATAAAGAAAAAGTAAAATGACAAAGACTTCTCAAGTTTATAATACTTTTAATGGAAGAATTCTATCTGTTTCGCCTAAAGAAGTTAGAGTAGAATTATCTAATAACGGTAATAAATATCCAGTAACTTTTACCAAGGGTTTTTACGATGAATTTATGCAAAATGGCATAAAAGAAAATGATGTTCCTTTTGTATTAACTTTCTATAAAAATGGTGCTTATGATCTTAAAAAAGATGAGGATTCTGGGTTAGTAAAAGTTTGTGATTAAATCAATAAACTTTAATACCTTAATTTCTACTTATTTATATGATACACTTTTTTATTTTCGGCAGAAATCCCATATTATCTTATGTAGAATTAGTATCTTATTTAGAATCAAATAAAATCGAATATAAAGAAATAACTGTTCAGAATAATTTTTTTCTTGCAGAATTTGATGATTCAGTAAATTTTGATATACAAAATTTTGGCGGAGTAATAAAAATAGGAAAAGTAAGGATTGTGGGAAGTTTTAAAGAATTTACAGATTATATTCATGCAAATGAACTTGTTGAAAAAGATAAATTTACTTATTCTGTAATTGGAAATATGGAAGATGATTTATTTACTGAAAAATTTAAAAAAGAAAAAAGAAAAGCAATAATAAGAAGAGGACGAAAACAACTTAAATTAGAATCAGGAGATTCAATAACAATTCCTAGTGCAGAAGTTGAATTTTTTTGCTATGAACACGAAAGAAAATTTTATTTCGGACTTGTTGATCAGGATTATTCTTATTCTGAAATAAAAGAAAGAGATATGAAAAAACCAGTTAGAAGAGAAAGTCTTGCTATTTCTCCAAGGTTGGCTAAAATTTTAATTAATCTTTCTAAGGTGAGAAAAGGAGAATTATTGCTTGATCCTTTTTGTGGCATTGCCGGTGTTTTACAAGAAGCTTTAATTTTGGGATTAAATGTTTATGGCATTGACAAAGATCCAAGGGCAATTGAAGATGCTAGAAAAAATCTAAAATGGCTCGAAGGAAAATATGAAATAAAAGCAAGCTATAAACTTTTAAATGCAGATGCAAAAAATACTCCAAATATTAAATTTGATGGGGTTGCAACAGAACCTGCTTTGGGAGAAACATTCAGGCACAAACCAAAAGATAAAGAAGCAAAGATTGTTATTGAAAGTTTTGAAAGAATGATTATTGGCGTATTGCAAAGATTAAAAGTTTTGAAAAAACCAAATGCAAGAATTGTTTTTATTGCACCTTATATAAGAAATTTTTCAATAGATATTAAAAAAGTTTGCAATCAGACAAAATTAACTCAGCTTAATATTCAAGATATTAAATTCCCAATAAGAGAATCAAGAGAAGATCAATTTATCTCCAGAGAAGTTCATATACTGGTTTGAATAGAAATTTTTTTTATTTTGCCTTTTGAAAACTTTCAATATCCGCCTTCCATTGTTCTATTTCACTTTTCATATAATCTACATCTAAAATCCCACTAAACTTTTTTTCTTCCTTAATCAAATTTCTAAAATCTTCATTTATGTCTCTTTCCCATCTAGGCGACCTTAGTTGTTCTACCTTTTTCTCAAGTAGAAGTGTTTTAAATCTGTCTTTTGCAGCTTTTCTTGTTAATTTTTCATCTTCTAAAGAATATTTTGCTATGCATTCTGCAGAATATATTGAATGGTAAGTAGGATTTTCTCTAAATCTTTTTATATCTCCCCTAAATAGCTCCCGATTATATTCTTCTTTCACCATTCCCATAAATTTATTATCTAAAACATTATATCTTTCTGCAAGATATAACCCATTTTTGAAACATGAACCTTTTAGTACCATTTGATCTCTTGCATCAAAAGATCGACACCAGTCTGGGGGAATCATAAACCCACCAAATATTCCTATAGAACCTAAAGAAACATATTTAACAAATTCTTTAAAAGATTCTTCTGGAATTTTATACCTTGATTTAAACTCCTCAATACACGAAATATTTTTTTCTAAATCTGCTTTATTATCTGAATGAAGAATTAAACCAACTGCAAAAGGATATTCGTCTGCAAAATTCAATTCAATCCTAATATCTTCTATATTACTTATTTTTCCTTCTTGAATCTCTTTTAGAGTATCTTTACTTGATATTCTGACTTGTGTGTCTATTGAAAGTCTTCTTAGCCAATCAGGTTTGGGCAATACATATTTCCAACTATGGGTTGTAGGATTATATCCCCATTCAGCTTTCTTTTCTGGTCGTTTTTCCATTTTATTTTGTCTCTTTTTCAGGTTTATAAGTTAAAGAATAATTCACATTATTTGATTCAAAATTGATTCTTAAAGAGCCTCCAGATAATGGGTTTAAAGAAATATTAGTGCTTCTATCAGGGATTTCTATTTTAATACCTTCAGCATATTTAAGATCCAGAGAAATTTCATTAATATTAATCTCATTTTTAGCTTTATTGTCAAGAAAACCGTTTATTTTACAATCTCTAATTATACAAGGCGTATTTTTGGAATTTATACCCAGAAGTTTTTCTGGAGTTAAAGATAGTGCTTCTTCAAGATTAGACATATCACTAACTAGTCTTTTTACGCTTTTTCCTTTTAGATAAATCTCATCTACTTCAATGTTTCCCATATACATTTTTTCCATTTTAATCAGTATCTTATTGCAATATATAAAACTTGTTGGAGTATATTTTTGTAAAAACGCAATATTTATAAACATTATAACAATAATACAAATATGGAAGAATTAGACAAATTTGATATGAAGTTGTTGGCAGAGCTTGAAAGTAACTCTCGTCAAACTCTTTCACAGATAGCAAAAAAATTAAATACTTCCCAGCAAGTTGTAAGTTACAGAATTAATTCTCTATTAAAGAAGAAGATATTATATGGATTTTATACTCTGATTAATTTTTCTTTATTGGGATATACAAGTTATAGGACAATGATTAGATTTAGTAATATAACTGAACAAAAAAATAAAGAAATTATAAATTATTTAATAAAACACTCCAATGTTCTATGGATTGTTGAATGTGGGGGAAGATGGGATTTGCTTGTTAATTTTATGGCAAAGAATATAGTTCAATATAGTAATTTTATAAGGGAATTTAAAAATAAATTTCCAAAACAAATACAGAATTATGATGTTTTAACAACAATTGATGTAACTTATTTTGGAAGGGATTATTTAATCAATAAAATAAGAAAAGAAGATAAATTGCCTTATTTTGGAAATGAAATTAAAATAACTAATCTAGACCAGACTGATTTTAAAATCTTAAATTTAATTGCAGAAAATGCTAGAATGAATTCTGTTGAAATTGCAGAAAAGTTGAAGATAAGCCCAAATACAGTTATTTTAAGAATAAAAGATATGAAAAAGAATAATTTAATTCAAAGTTATAAACCTTTGATACATTTAGAGAATACTTCTTATTCAGCATACAAAGCACTAATAAAATTTCAGAATATTACAGAACAAGATGAAAAAAAGATAGTAGATTTTATTAAAACAAAGATTAATGTTACCGGGATAATTAGATTAGTTGGAGGATGGGATTTTGAAATTGAATTTGAATTTGATTCAAAACAAAAAATGCTGGATTTTACAAGGGATTTAAGAGATAAATTCAAAGAAATAATAAAAGAATTTGAAGTTATTCCTTTATTTCACGAATATAAATATAATTATTTTCCAAGTGATCTTTTGAAAAAGTAGATGACTTTTAATCTTTATTTTATTATTCAATAGTTAAAGCATAATACTGTCCAGTCAAGTTTTTATATCCTTTTTGTAAAACAAGAAATCTATCTTTTAATTCAGATTTTTCTTCTTCAGATTTTGATAGATGTGCTTTTGAAACAACTTCTATCATATTTTCTATTATTATTTCTAATGCATTTGGTTCTTCAAAGATTAGTGTTCCTATTTCTTTTCCCGTATTTCTTTTCCTCCCCCCATATCTGCCAATTGCAGAAGGTGAATCTTCAATTTCATCATAATTATTTGCATCAGGATGCTCTTTTAAATATTTAGAATATTCTACTGACCAATTAAAATTCTTTTGGCCCATATTCTTAATAAATTCCTCGCACCTTTCATTTTCTATATCACTAATCTCTTCTTCCTCTAAATTCTCATATTCATCGCTTAAATGCTTATCATCAGTATTATAATTATTAAAAAATTGAAAATACCAATTGCTAAAAAAGTTATTATTTTTTCTAAAATTCTCTCTTCTATTTTCTTCAGGTTCTTCTATTTCATCAAAATCAAAGTTGTCTGTCATATTTTACACACCAATTAACTACATTTCCTCAATTTTTTTTGCAAAATAATTTGGAATTTCCAAAAACCATGAGCCTCTTTTTTCAAGAGTATTTTTTAGTTTGCTTTGAGGATGATTATATGGATAAATTCTTGCGAGTCCATCAATAATCATTGCTCCATAAATCCATGGGGTTAAATCAGATTGATAGTATGAGCTTGGGATAAAGCTTTCATTGCTAAATGTGCCAATGCCATTTAGCCCATATATAATTTCTAAAATAGAATTTGAAATAACTCCCAAATTTGATTTATATCCTTTAAAGATTTTTTCTAGTTTTTCTTGTTCAGGCAAAATTCCTAATATTGGATGGGCAATTGCTTTTCCCAATGTCTTTCCAGCAGTTCCAATAGTTGAAACAAGATCTTTCATAAAATCTCCAGTTATTTCAAATTTATAAGAATATATGCTTGGCGAATATATACATTTTTATGAGAAATAACAAAACTTTAAATAATAAGATAACATAAAATATTTATGAAAGAGGAAAAAGAGAGGTATATAGCCTGGCTTTCTGAATTATCTAAAGAAGATACTGCTATTGCAGGAGGAAAGGGCGCAAATCTTGGAGAAATGTTTAATGTAGGATTGCCTGTTCCACAAGCATTTGTTGTAACAACTCAGGCATATAATTATTTTTTAAGTGCAACAGGTTTAAATGAAAAAATAAATAAACTTTTATCTGAAATAGATGTTGAAGACACGAAAAAATTAGAACAATATTCTAAAGAAATAAAAAAGATTATTATTTCTGCAGAAATGCCAGAAGATTTGCAAAGAGAAATTTTAGAATCTTATGATAATTTAAATGTAACAATGGATTTGAAATCTCTAAAAAATATGCCAAATGTTCTTTCAATAATGAAAACTGCAAAAGAACCTATTTTTGTTTCTGTTCGTTCTTCTGCAACAGCAGAGGATTCAGGGGCGGCAAGCTTTGCAGGTCAAAATGAATCTTTTATTAATGTCAAGGGAAATACAAATGTTATAGAATCTGTAAAAAAAGTTTTTGCATCAATTTTCACAGCCCGTTCAATTTATTACAGAAAAAAGAAAGGTTTTAATGCAAGTGTTGAAATCGCAGCAATAGTTCAAAAAATGATTGATTCTGTAAAATCCGGAGTTATGTTTTCAGTCAATCCTATTTCTCAAGAAAATAATAATATTTTAATTGAAGCTGTTTTTGGCCAGGGGGAAGGAATTGTTTCTGGTCAGATAAAACCTGATGGATATACTGTTACAAAAGATAATCTTGAAATAATAAAAGAAGAAGTTTCTGATAAAAAAATTGCAATAGTTAGGGATTCATCAGGTGAAACTAAAAAAATAAAATTAACAGAAGAAAAATCAACACAAAAAGTTTTAAAAGTTTTTGAAATAAAAGAACTTGCAAATTATGCAATAAAATTAGAAGAGCACTATGGAAAACCTCAGGACATAGAATTTGCAATAGATAATTCTGAAATATATATTGTTCAAACAAGACCAATTACAACCTTGTCTGGAAAAAAAGAAAGTCATGAAATACAAGGAGAAATTTTATTATCTGGCTTATCTGCTTCTCCTGGAATTGGTTCTGGTATTGTAAAAATTGTTTTATCAATGGACGATTTAGATAAAATAAAAATAGGGGATGTTTTAGTTACAAAAATGACAAATCCAGATATGGTTGTTACAATGCAGAGAGCTTCTGCTATTGTTACTGATGAAGGTGGAAGCACATCCCATGCAGCAATTGTTTCAAGAGAAATGGGAATACCTGCTGTTGTTGGAACAGGAAATGCAACTTCTACATTAAAAGATGGAATGGAAATAACTGTTGATGGTTCTAATGGAAAGGTTTATGCAGGAAAAACAGAAACAAAAAAAGTTGAAGTTCTTCCAATAGTTGAAACAAAAATTAAAATAAAAGTATTAGTTGATTTGCCAGAATTTGCAGAAAGAGCTGCAAAAACAAATGCCTATGGGGTTGGTTTAGTAAGAATAGAAGGAATTATTGCATCTTCTGGAAAACATCCATTGTATTATTCTGAAAAAAATAAAATAGATGAATATAAAGAATTGCTTAAAAAAGGAATTGAAAAAATTGCATCTGCATTTAAAGGTAAAGAAGTTTGGGTAAGAACATCAGATATTAGAACAGATGAATTTTCAAATTTAGAAGGCGCTCCAAAAGAAATTGAATTAAATCCTATGATGGGATTTCATGGCATAAGATTTTCATTAAAGCATTTAGATATATTTAAAGCAGAATTAAATGCAATAAAAGAACTTGCTGGTGAAGGGCATAAATTTGGTATAATGTTCCCACAAATAATCTCTCCTAAAGAAGTAGAGCAAATAAAAAAAATAATGAATGAACTTAATATGTTAGATAATCCCAATATTAGAATGGGGGTTATGATTGAAACTCCTGCAGCAGTTATGCTTATTGAAGATTTATGCAAGCAAGGAATTAGTTTTATTTCTTTTGGAACAAATGATTTAACCCAGTTTACTCTTGCAGTTGACAGAGGAAATGAACATATACAAGATTTATATGATGAATCAAATCTAGCTGTTTTAAAACAGATTTCAAGAGTTATTAGAACATGCAAACAATATGATGTTGAAACATCTATATGTGGACAGGCAGGCTCTGAAAAAAAAGTAGTTGAATTTTTAGTCCATCAAGGAATAGATTCTATTTCTGTAAATGCAGACGCTGCAAGAGAAATATCTGAATTTGTAAAAGAGTTGGAAGAAAAAGGGCAGAATTAACTTAAAATTATCTAGGGTTATTATATTTCACTAGGCCTTTTATAATTCCATGCACATATACCATTTTCTAATAATCCAATATATCCCCTTGCAACATCTAATATTAATGACTTCTCGTTATTATCAGTATATCTGCACCATGCATGCCCGCCAGCTTCGCTTGAATTTCTTTCAACACTTGGCTTGCCGCTTACATAGCCGTCTTTTTTAAACATCTCAATTAAAACTCCGCATGTTAGCGCCATATGCCTGCAAACACCAACACCATTTTCTATAAAACAATCAAGATTAATCTTAACATCTTTTCCAGCATTTTTTTCTTTTACAATCTCTTCAGCTTTGTCTTCATCAAATTTCATAAATTCTCCAACAGTTTCAAAAACAGCATCCATTACTTTGTATTTTTTTACTTTATTATTTTCACTTGCTTTTTTCTTTGCAATTTCATAAAGTTTTTTTAATTGTATGCCTTTTTGTGAATCAACAATAATTGCTTCTCTTTGTCCCTGGCCAAGATAAACTCCTCCGTCAATAGGGCTCTCTCTTTCTATTAAAAATCTTCCTTGATAGTAAGGAACTCCGTCCATATATTTTAATTTATCTTCTAATCTTCTTTTTGAAATATATGTTTTATCCCATCTGTTTGCCATTTTTATATCCATAAATTTAAATCATTTTATTTGAGGAGCCGTACTGTTTTTGACACCTAATTTTTGTAATTTTTGTTTTATTAAGGGGTCATCAAAAAAAATTCTATCATGATTATTTAAAATATATTCAATACCTCTCGCCCCTGTGTCAAATCTTAGGCCATTAAAAAACAAAGCTATTGAATTTGGATCAAGCCCATATTTACGATATCTCTCATAAGAATTATAAAAGGTAGAAATTCCAGATAAATTTTCTTCCAAACAAAAAGCAAAAGCTTCATCAAATTCTCTAAATTCTTTATAAATAAATGGCATTGTTATAAATATTTCTAAATTTAAATTATTATTAAAAACATGACTATATTCATGATAAAGAACACCTTTTAAAAAAATTTTAGGAGTTGCATTAGGTATTAATTTCTTAAATTCTTGAATCATCTCTCCTTCTTCTAAATTAGCAATTTCAGATTTTATAGTAATCCTATAAGCATTTGGATTAAAATTAGCACAAGCCTCTAAATTAGGGTCAAGCTCAATATCTGGCCTTTTTCTTCTAAAACCTTTATGTAGTGACCTTAATTCTTGGTATACTTGCTCATTTAATTCCTCATAAGGCTCTTTTGGAAGAGAAGATTTTTTTCTGATAAATGGAAAATAAAATGTCATGTTCTTTTTTTAAGATTTATTCTTCTAATTTTTTAAAGAATATTTCAGATCCTCCGAGAATTAGACCATTACTTCCATCTACAACATAAGTTTTTCCTGGATTATAACTATTTGGATTTTTTCTTGCTTTACTTTTTAAACTATTCTCAATACCTCTTAATCTTTGAGCAGCACCTACTGCAATAGGTCTGTAAGATTCAGATTTTCCATTTTCTTCAAATGATTTTTTTATTGTCTGTGGAGAAATTCCGTCAAAATAAACTGCATTTAAATGATCATAAGCATCATAATTTTTTTCTTGAATTTTTTTTGCTAATTCATCTGGAAGAGGTTTTGCTGGTTCAACTCTTTCTTGGTTTGGTGTTTCATTATTAAAATTATAATTTAAGGATATTGCTGCATTTTCAAAAATTCTTTTATATTTTCTAATTGAACGGCCATCAGCACCTTGTTTTAAAAGTCTTGTGCAAGTTTCTTTATGGTTTGCACCATTTTGTCTGATTTTAGTGTACATTTTAAAATAGTCAGTATCTTTTTCCATGATTAAATTAGAAAATTATAGTTTATAAATCTTATCTTTGTTACCCCTATTAAGTTACAGCTAGCGAAAGATTTAAATACTTATTTAGGCTGTATAAACTATGGAATTCAGAGATGATTATGGACAAAGTTATGAAGTACCTAGAAAGAGCGTGGTGGCAATTGGCAGAGATCCTGCTCGTTGTGATCTTGTTGTTCCTCCTCAAGATTCATTATACGGTCACTATCGGGATTCTAAGTACAATGGGGTTATGCCTAGGCATGCTACTTTTTGGCCTGCGACTAAACACATTATGGTGGAAGAAAAAAATAGGAAAATAGACACATTAAAATCAGGAGATATAGTAACCTTGGGAAAATTAAATTTAACATTTATTGGAGATTAAAATGGCACTTAAAATAATTGAAGGCGACTTTAAAGCAGATGATTATCAAAAATGGTATGCAGAAAATTATCTTGCATTTAATCAAATAGATTTAAATGACTCTTCTTCAAAAGCGCAATTAGGGAAGCTAGTAGCAGATAATCCTGCCATATTTAGCCAAGCTTCTTATGAAGAATTAATAACTATCAGGCAAGAGCTTGAAACAAAATTAAGTAATGATTTAGGAAAATATACTATTAAAAATTTAGAATTAATGGTCTCTTTAGAAGGAGTTCCTGAAAAAGGATTATTAAATATGCTCTATGAATTGCCATGTACTACAAAAACATCTGAACAAGAATATAATGATGTTGCAAGCATGATTGAAAAATTTAAAAAAGCAACAAGTGATGAAAAAGAACAAAATAAATACCTAGAAGAAGAAATAAAAAAAGTAGACCCTGCATTTAAAGAGATTATTTTAACACACGGCGCAGAGGCAATTTTAAAATATTCTATAATGAAATTACAATCAAATATCCAAACTAATTTTATTAAAGAAGGCAAGTTCAATAAAAACAAATATTCAAAATTCTTAAAAGCAAATGCAAGTTATTTTAAATCACAAGTAGAAGCATTAAGTGAAAAAGCATAAGCAATTGAGCAAAAAGCTCAATCCGGACAGACACTTTCAGATGAAGATAAAAAGATATTTAATGAAATGCATGTTGCTGGAAGAAATTATTCAACAATTATTTCAAGTATTGCAAATTTAACTTATCAAGTTTTAGAACATAAAAAACAAGAAGCAGAAAGAAAAAAAGCAGAAAAAGCAAAACAAGGGGGAAGGAATTAAAATGACCGAAAGAACACAAGAAAAAAATGGAATCACATTTTACCCAGATAACCTCAAGCTAGTTGTAGAATCAATTAAAAGAGCAAGAGAACAAAAAGAAGGAAGGCCAATAGAGAGAAAAGAGGCATTTGATGGATATTGTTCTAGCTGTAATGCAGATTCTCATTTTATATTTATAGGAGAACAAAAAGGTTATGATGAAAAAACAAGATGGTTTGATATGTATAATTGTACTAATTGTAAAAATACTTCTCACTTTAATCATTCTGTAGAATGTTTAGATAAAATATTTAGGGAGAGAAATTAAAATGGAAAATAATTTAGAAACTAATACAGAAGAATTTTTCAAAACTCAAGAAGTTTTAGCAATTTGTTCTATTCCAGAATGCAAAGCTATAAAAATAACCCCTGGCGATGTAAATCCTAATTGGATGAAAGAATCAGAAAATCCTGAATTATACAGAAAATATTTTGAACATTATGAAAATCCTCAAAATCATAAATTAAGTCATTCATACTGCCCACCATGTTTTGATGATATCATGAAGAAAATGGACGAAGAAGATAATTATAATAGGGGAAGAAATTAAAATGGAAAATAAAAAATTTGATGAATACCAAAGAAAGCAAACAAGAAATTTAGCAAGAGGGCTAAAAAATTTAGCTGTTGCTGGGGCTTTATGTGGGGCAGTATTTTATGCAGGATATTGCGGGCTTAAAAAATTAGAAGATTATGCTGAAAAAAATTGGAACTACGCTGAAATAAATAAAACTGATTTAACAAAAGAAGATTTTCAAAAAGCAGAATGGAAATTATATGGTAATAATAGTGGAATGATTTGGAGCTGTTATACTTTTGAAGATATTCCTCACACTTCAAACAACTGGTATGCTTATGAAAAAGAAGTAAGAGCAAAAAATAAAGGAAATCTAGAAGGACAAATTTTGCTTCCAGATTTAGATAAAAATGGAATTGTTGGGAAGCAGATAGAAGAGCCAAAACAAAAATTACAAAATAACAGTTTAGAAAATTTAAAAAAATTAAATAGATTTAGAGTTCGTCTAGCTCAAAATTAAAATGGCATTAAATGATTTAGAAAAGCTATCTATATTGAATGCATATGAACCTTCAGATAGAATTCCTGGAAAAGCAGTTAAACTTTTAGAACAAGAAAACTTTTTTACAACAGAAGGCACTATTAAAAAATACTGGGAATCTTGCGGATTAGATTATGTTAAATATGCTCACGGCGGATCAAGAGATCATTCAAATCAAAGAAAAGCAAGGGAGAAAAAAAGAAAAGAACCTACATCAAAATATCAAGCAGGAATATATTCTGCTCATTATTTGCCTAGTTTTAGAAGAACAAAGGAATAAAAATTTTATTTAGAAATCAGCTTATCAACAATTTTTGTCATTTCACTTACAAAATCATCTGTTTTTTTCATAAATTCATCAATTTCTTTGCCTGAAATTTCTACTCTTTTTCCATGAATAACTTCTTTAGAAATATTATGTAAATCAATATAATAATCAATATATTTTTTATCTAAGAATTTTGTATCAACAAATGTTTCTTTTAATATATCCGGGATATGTTCTGGTGAAGGCGGCATAACTTTTGCAGTAATTAAAGCAGCATGGGCAGAATCAACCATCGCCCAGTATAAACCATCAATAGCAGAAAGCATTGAAAATCTTGTTCGTGCAATATGATTTGGAACATGTTGCAATAATGTATAAATTGCTTCTGGTGTAGATTTTATTTTTCCTTCTTTTAATAAAACTTGCAAAGGTGTAAAAAATCCTCCAAAATCAATTAGAGAATCCCCATATCTTAAAATATTTATTATTACAGGATCACCCATAATCAAATCATTCCACCAAGTAGATAATTTTACAGTATTTATATGAAGTGATTTTATATAGGGATTAGTTGTTATTGTTTTTCCAAGTTCTTCTCTATACCATGCAATTAATTCCATATCCCAATTAACTGCAGCATCATCAATAATAAATATAATATCTATATCAGATCCGGGCCTAGACTCGTTCTTTACTTGTGAACCAAACAAAATGGAGGCTTTTATCAGCCTATCGAATTTTTTATATGCTTTTTCAGCAAAATCCATAGCAATATCTTTTTCGTCAACAAGCTTTCTATGTGCTAAAGGCAATTCTTTCACACTTCCATCTTTTTTCTTTTCAGTTTCAACAATCTTTTTCACACCGTGTCTATGATGAATATGTTTATGCCTAACATGCCTATGCTTAATAGGCAATTCTTTCACACTTTCAACCTTCTTCACCCTCTCTTTTTCCATTGCATATAATA
>JAUSIT010000028.1 GCA_030647965.1 Nanobdellota archaeon
GAAGTATTGCAAAAAGCTCTGCATCACTTAGTGCTTCTGGTCCAAGTTTAAGAAATCTTTCCCTAGGCCTGTTTTCTTTCGGGATGTCAAGGATTTTCATAACTATTATAAACATTTAATAATTATAAACGTTATCAAAAATGGAGAGATAAAACTTAAACACAAATGAAAAATAGAAGATTTAACAAACCTCAAAATAAGAATAGTATTCCTCTGAAAGGAAAATTTTCTTCCTATGGAATTATTATTATTGGATTAATTTTCTTAATTGTTTCAATATCTTTCCCAGATGTTAAACCTCAATATGGAAGAATAATTGGAATTTTAGCAGGGGTGTATTGCCTATATTTAGGAATAAAAGGAATAAGAAAACCAGAACCTAATCCTCAACAGGTAATAAAACCTCAAAGAAATGTTATTCGGGTAAAAAGTGGATTTTTTCCACTGATTGTTGGACTGCTTTTCTTGGTTGTTGGAATTTTTGTAACAACTGGCATTTCTCCGCAAAATATTTTTTGGAGAATTATTTGTTTAGTAACTGGATTATTTATGATTTATATTGGAATAAAAGCAATAATCCAATAAAAAATCCCAATCACAGTAAACTGTGGGGTATTTTTTAAACCTCCAAATGGGAACGTAAAAAGATAAGAACAAAAGTTTTTGGGTATAAGACCCATTTGCAGTAATCAAAACAAAATCTTAATTAATTTTCCAGCAATTTAATAACCCCCGTCCCACCGCATCCACAAAACCTTTTAATCTTCTTGAAATTAGTGAGTATATCATGTTGAAAAATCTTAATAAATATCAAGCAGGTAAAACCCTTATTTATCTTGTGCGTCACGGCGAGAGAATACATATTCCTAGAACTCGCCCCTACAGATCATTAGACCATTACCTTACCCATATTAATATCAAAACAACAGAATGCAAAGCTTTAAATATTACTATCATTATAATGATAGTATGAGAATTGAGTTATTGAACCAGTATGTGATAAAGATTTTGATTTCATGCAGGAAAGAAGATAGCATTAGCGCTATTTCAGAGAGAATTGGTTTATCTTATGGGTGGACTCATAAATGGGCGGAGGAATTAATTAAAGAAGGAGTTTTAAAAGAAAAATGGAGAGGAATTATTTTGCAGGATCAGAATCAATCTTACAAAAGAATAATCAAGTTTATTAAAGAAAAT
Source organism: Nanobdellota archaeon (assembly GCA_030647965.1). Lineage (GTDB taxonomy): Archaea > Nanobdellota > Nanobdellia > Pacearchaeales > GW2011-AR1 > JAUSIT01. The sequence goes on from JAUSIT010000028.1 coordinate 1,198, forward strand.
TTGAATGATGTAGTGTTTTATTATTCTGCATTGCAATTATTCGGAATAAACTACTGCTTGACAAAAACCGATGCAGTTTATTTATGGACAGAAGGAAGATATAATATTGCCAGATACAAAAATTTTTATCCAATTTTTATTAAGATTAAAGAAGAAGACCATGCTTTATTTTTAGAATATTGCAAAAAATTAAACTTAAAGATTAATTCAAAAAAAGGAATTTTCTATTTTCCTGAAATTGTTAAAAAGTTGGAATGCACCAAGAAAAATAATGTACCTGTTGAAACATTAGATAATACTATAGAATTTATGAAAGATAATATTTATAACTTTCAGCCAGCTTTAGAAATGATAAGTGAGATGTATCATAAAAAATTAGATATTCAATATAAAGAGGTAAATAATTTATAAAAATCAAAAAAACCCTTTTGATTATTCATATGGTTTTTAGGATGAAGGAAATTCGCTCGAATTTCCTGCCCTGAAAATTAAATCAATTTTCAGTGATCCAAAATTTAACTAAATGATAAAAAATTTATAGACATGAAAGAACTTATAAAAAAGGAAAATAGCATATTTGAAATATTGCAGAAATTTATTGATTCTTCCTTAAATTTTATTATTGTTGGAGGTTATGCAGTCTCATCTTTTAGGCATAGATTTTCTGTTGATGCAGATATGGTCATAAAAAACCAAGATTTAGAAGAATTTGAAATTATTTTGAGAAAAGAGGGTTTTAAAAAAATAATAAGTAAAGAATTAGAGAATATTTACTCTTCGAGATTTGTAAGATATAGTAAAAATACGGCTAGCATTGACTTAATGATAGATGCTTTAGCTTCAAGAACAACAACTGCTTCATTTAGTTATGATATATTGTCAAATAACTCTTCTAAAAGAAAAATAATCGGAATTGAAAAAGAAATAACTGCATTTGTTCCAGACAAAGAAATCTTAATAGTAACAAAAATTCATTCAGGAAGATTAACTGATTTTAGAGATATTGCTGCTTTAGCAAAAGATTCTGACTTAAATAAAATACAGAAATTTCTGTTTATAGGAGATATAAATGAGGTCAATAAGAATTTAAGGGAGTTAAATAAAATTGTTAATGATAAAAAATTTATAGATTCATTTAAAGGAGTATTTATGGAAAAGAAATTTGACATTGATTTAAAACAGGTTAAAAAAATAAGTGAAATAAAAAATAACTTTAGAAAAGGATGATCTATTCAAAAAAGCATAACGAACCCTATCTAATTGTCCTGAGCTCAATCCTGAACCGTCATTCGTTCAATAGGACTTACTCGTTATAATAGTTATAGTATCGCTCATTATTTAAACTTTTGTAATAGGTTAAGTGTTAAATATTAAAACAGGTATTTCCTCTTAAAAAATATGACTCAAAAGGAACCAATAAAATTAAATAAAGAACAGCAAGAAGCAGTTAATACTATAGATGGAAATCTTCTGATTATTGCAAGTGCTGGAACAGGTAAAACTACAACTATAATTGAAAGGTATGTAAATCTAGTGCAAAATCACCAATATAAACCAAATGAGATAATGATGACTACTTTCACGAATAAAGCTTCAAAGGATATGATTAGGAAGATTGTTGAAAGAACAGGTTCTGAACCGCCTTATATGGGAACAATGCACTCGCTTTTTTTAAAAATACTAAGGAGTCATGCCAGGAGTATATCTCTTGATCCAGAATTTACTTTAATCCATGATGAATATGACAAAAGAAAAATAATGAAAAAAATAATTATTGGGGAAGGAATTCCTAATAAACCAGATAATGTTAATTATTTCTTATTTTGGATTAGTAAATTCAAGAATCGAGGAGTTTTAGCAGAAGATTTATCTGAAAAATCTACACTAGATGATAATATAAAACAAGGAGTTATAGAAGAGATCTTAGATGATGATATTATTCAAGTAGATCCTAATTTAAGAAAATATGTTAATAAAATATATAAGATATATGAACAAGAACTTAAAAAAATAAATTCAATAGATTTAGATGACATTTTACTACTAACCTTTAAAATATTGGATAAAAATCCAGAAATAAAAGAAAGATATTCTCATAAATTTAAGGCAATTATGGTTGATGAAGCTCAAGATCTAAATGTTGTTCAGATTAATATTTTAGAATTATTAAAAAATAATAATATCTGTTTAATCGGAGATGATTGCCAAAATATTTATGAGTGGAGGGGGTCTTCAAATAAACTTGTTTTTGAATTTGATAAAACTGCTAAAAAAGTAATATTAAAAGAAAATTATAGATCTACTAAAAAGATAATTACAGCAGTTAATAAAACAATAAATTCTTTTACAATTAAAATTGATAAAAATTTGATTTGCACTAGGGAAAGTGGAAAAGAGATATTAGTTGAATCATTTCATACTTTTGATTATGAAATAAAGTTTATTGTTCATGAAATTAAAAAATTAATAAAAAATAATATTCAAAAAGAAGATATTGCAGTTTTATTTAGAACAAACAATATGGGGAAACAAATAGAAAAAGAATTTAGAAGAAATAAAATCCTGTGTCACCTCTCTAAATCTAGAAGTTTTTTTGAAAGAGAAGAAGTAAGAGACATTATTTCATTATTAAAACTTAAACAAAATTATAATTCCCTTTATGACTTTGAAAGAATAATTAATTTACTTCCAAATTTCGGAGAATCAAAAATACATAAATTAAAAGAGATATCAATAAATTATAAATGTTCTCTTGTAAACTCTTTAGATTATTCAGATGAACTAAAACTAAATGAGGATGGAAAATATAACTTAAATTTATTAAAGGATCTTTTATCAAGTAAGGAAAATCCTCTAAAACTATTTCTTAAAACTTTTAATTATCTGGGTAAGATTATTAATAAATATAAAGATGATCCTGAAAAACTAGAAGATAAATTAGAAAATATTAAATTAATTGAAGGATTATTTGAAGAATATTCCCCTGATTTAGAAGGAATAAAAAATTTCTTAGATAGTTTAATAGAATTAGAGAAAAAAGAAAAAGATAGGGATAAAATAGTATTAACCACAATCCATAGTGCTAAAGGGTTAGAATGGAAATATGTATTTCTTGCAGGATGTAATGAAAAAATATTACCGTTTTATGTGCGGTCATTAACTCCTTTAAAGAGAGATAGTGAGTTAAGATTATTTTATGTGGCCATATCTAGAGCTAAGGATTTTCTTATTATAACTTATTCAGATAATCATCATTGGAAAGAACTAGATCCATCCCACTTTATAGAGATTATTAATTAATCTTCCCACCGCATCCCCAAAACCTTTTTAATCTTCTTGAAATTAGTGAGTATATCATGTTAAAACATCCTAATAAATATCAAACAGGTAAAACCATTATTTATCTTGTGCGTCACGGTGAGAGAATACATATTCCTGGAACTCCCCCACCACATGATTTTGGCTTGAGCAAAAAGGGAATAAAACAAGCCAAAGATGTTGCTAAGAAATTTGTTAAAATAAAGGAGGAAGTTGATGCTCTTTATACTAGCCCAATGAAAAGAGCATTTGAAACAGCTGTTGAAATTGGTAAGAAAATAAATAAAAAACCAATAGTTATTAAGGGTTTAGAAGAGATTACTAAAATACTTGAAAAACCTAAACTTTTTAATAAAAACTATTGGGGGCAGAGAATAAAGTTTAGAAAAAAACAAAAAATATTTAATGAGCTTCTTAAAAATAATAAAGGCAAGGTAATAATCTTAGTAGCTCATGGAAGATTAAATAGGATGCTTCTTGGAAAAAAGCTTGGGCTTTCGCATAAAGCCAGCAATGTTTTTGATTCACATAACTGCCACATAACTATTGCTAGTTTTAAGGGTCAAAAGTTAGATTATATTCATTGTGTTAATAGTAAAGAGCTGATTAACATACAAGATTAAGGATTTAATGTTACTTTTTCTTCTTTAATTTTATTTCGCCTTTTTTTATCTCTGCTTCTAGTTCATATCCTTCTAAACCAGATTCTTTAACATACATTGGAGGAATAATAACTGCATACTTATAGTATTTCTTATTTTTTCTCTTATTTGAAAGTTGTTTCTGAATCCTCATATAATTAATAATAAACTAAAGGCTTTTTTATACTTGTCGGAACCTACTACTTTAAAGTTACTATGTAGGTACCTACATATTTATAAGCTTGTTTTCATATAAATCTTTATGAAAAATAAATTTCTTGGAGTAGGCTGGAAGAGCAAAATTATCCTAAAAAGGGCTACTGCTTATATTTCAATAAATAAACTTGTGGTAGATGGATGTTGCCTAGAAAAAGGGCAGGAATTATATTCTTATCTTGCTGAAGATAAAAAAGGGAGAAAAATAATAATTACTTATCTCGACGGAAAAAAGAAAGCTAAAAGTTGAAGTTTTTGCTTACGCAAAAACTTACACATTAATTATTTAAGTTTTATAAAGTTTTAAGATATACAATGAGCGAGAGCCAATCAAGATATAGTATTGTAGAAAGATTAACTCAAAAGAAACTGGATATTATTTCTCAAAAGTTAGAATTAGCTGAAGATTTAAAACTTAAACAACAGAAAGTTGAACAATTAAAAAAAGAGATTGAAGATTGGGAAGATGATATTCAGCAAGATATTGAAAGAACAAGAAGATTAAAAAAAAGAGAAACAGAAAAATCTGAAATTGGAAGTGAAAATGCAAAACAAAGAATGGCGGCAAAAGAAGCTGCACTTGATGAAAAAATTAAAGCAATTGATAAAGCATTAGAAAGAATAGAAGAAATTAGCAAAACCTCTCCAACAAATCAATAGATTATAATGTCAGAAATGAAAATTTCTGAGCACAAGAAAATCACTGATTTTCTGTGCCGAAAATTCCTTTATGGAATTTTCTTGCATCCCAAAAACCCAACAATAAAACCAAAGGGGTTTTTATGATCTCGAAAAAACAAAACTGGCCATGTGCCTGAGATGTAAACTGGAAAAAAATATGCAATGCCATGTTGCTGCATCCTTGCAGATTCAATTCTGCTAATAAAGGTTAAAAGTTTAATAATATAATTGCCTGCATAACCTGCGGGCATTTATCTTTAAAAATATGAACATGAAAAGCACAATAAAATATAAAATTGTTAATAAAAAAAGAAGACCTTTATGTGATTACTATGGAACTTGCAAAAATCTTGCGTTCAAAGAAGTTTATCCTGATTTAGGAAAAAAGAAAAAAGGTGATGCGGGCTGGAGTTATTTATGTAGAAAACATCTTATGCAGGAACTAAAAAGATTAAAAGGAAAATTGCCATATTGCAACATAAATTAACTTATTGAAAATACCCAAATAAATTTAAAGTTTAAAGGATTAATAATAAAATGGAAGAGGATACAACAAATATAGCCATATTTAATGGAAAAACAATAAGAAGAAAGCTTGTTGGAGATAAATGGTTTTTTTCTGTGATTGATGTAGTTTATGCCCTAACAGATAGTACTATTCCTAAAAGATACTGGGCAGATTTAAAGGCAAAATTAATAGAAGAAGGATTTGAAGCGTACGATAAAATCGTACTGTTGAAATTAATAGCAGAAGATGATAAATTAAGAGAAACGGATTGTGCAGACACAGAAGGCATATTTAGAATAATTCAATCAATTCCCTCCAAAAAGGCAGAGCCATTTAAAAGATGGCTTGCTAAAATTGGTTACCTCAAAAATCTTCATGAATTTAGATTTCTGATGGTCCAAAAATTCCAAACAAATACTCAAGAATTTTTTGATGAAAGAATACAGGAGATAGAAAATCCTGAACTTGCACAAGAAAGGATGAAAAATTCAATTGAATTATGTTAGTTAGTTATCCTCTTTCCAACCCTTAGCCCGCCCCCATCAATAACCTTTATAAAGTCTTTTTTTCTCTAGAAACTATCACGAGCTTAGAACTTAACTGTCTAGGCGGTAGAATCCTAAGTTAAGAAACAGAGAACAAGTATGGGCGACTGCTAATTGCCTGTTAGTGTTTGAAGTTTGACCATTTGGAAATGTAAATTTCCGAAGATAAAACTATAAATAAATGGAATATTAATCCAAAAATAAATAGAAAATAACATAAAAATAATACAAAATGCCACCACATAAAACAAAAGATGGAAGCTTGCAAATCTGGCCTAGAAAAAGGGCAGAAAAGATTTTACCTGGTGTGAACTGGAAAGAAATTGGCAAGACTTCTAATAAAAAAGGTCTTCAGGGTTTTATTGGATATAAAGTTGGAATGACTTCTGTTTTTGTTAAAGATAATACAAATCATTCAATGACAAAAGGAAAAAAGATTACTGTTCCTGCAACAATTATTGAATGCCCTGCAATGAAAATTTATTCTGTTAGATTTTACAAAGAAGGCGTTGTAGCAAAAGATGTTATTGTTGGCTTTGATGATGAATTAAAAAATAAATTAAAAAAACCAAAAAAAATTGAAGGAAAAATAGAGGATGAAAAAGATTTTGAGGATGTGAGAATTATTGTTTATTCTAATGTAAAAACAACTAGTGTAAAAAAAACACCTGATTTAATTGAACTTGCTTTGGCTGGAACAAATGAAGAAAAAATAAAATTCATAAAAGAAAAAATAGGAAAAGAAATTTTTATTTCAGATGTATTTCAAGAAGGATTAGTTGATGTAAGGGGAGTTACAACAGGTTATGGATTTCAAGGTCCAATGAGAAGATTTGGAATTGGATTAAAAAGCCATAAGTCTGAAAAAGGAAGAAGAAGACCAGGAAGCTTGGCCCCATGGCATCCAGCAAGAGTAACTTTTAGAACAGCAATGGCAGGACAGACAGGATTTTTCACAAGAATTGTTTATAATAATTTAATATTGCAAATAGGAAAAATAAAAGATAATAATATTAACCAAAGTGGCGGATTTCATAAATATGGAAATATTAAAACAGACTTTATTATTTTAAGAGGATCTGTACAAGGATCTACAAAAAGACCATTATTAATGACTCCTGCAATAAGGCCAACAAAAGAACAATCTAAAAAGAAATTTGAGGTAATTGAATTAAGACCATGAAAGCAAAAATATATGATAAAACAGGGAATGCAATTAAAGAAATAGAATTACCTGTAAATTTTTCTTCTCCAATGAGATATGATATTTTACAAAAAACATTTGAAGCTAAAAAAGTAAAACAAGCAATGGGTAATTTCCCATGGGCAGGAATGCTTTATTCTGCTTCTGGTATTTTAAAACATAGAAGACATGCTTGGAAAACAGCATATGGGAAAGGAATTTCAAGAATACCAAGAAAAATAATGTCAAGAAGCGGAGATAGCTTTAATTGGGTTGGAGCAACTGTTGCAAACACAAGAGGTGGAAGACAAGCACATCCTCCAAAAGCAGAAGAAAATCAATTTAGAAAAATAAACAAAAAAGAAATGACAATTGCATTTAATTCAGCATTTACAGGAACAGCAAATAACAAATATATTGAAGAAAAATACAAAATAAAAACAGATATCTTGCCTGTAATTTTTAATTCTGAAATTTTAAATTTAAAAACAAAAGAATTTTTAGGTGTTTTAAGAAAAATTTTCAAAGATGCATCTGAAAAAATTCTAAAGAAAAGAGCAGTAAGAGCAGGAAAAGGAAAAACAAGAGGAAGAAAATACAAAAGAAATGCAGGATTGCTTTTTGTAATTGCATCTGACGAAGAAATGAAAAGAACAGGAATTGATGTTGTTAAAGTAAAAGATTTGCAATTAAGAAATCTTGCTCCAAACGGACAGCCAGGAAGATTTGCAGGATATACTGAAAAAGCAATAAAAGAAATAGGAGAAAAATTCAAATGATAATCCAAAAAATAAAATCAACAGAAAAAATTGTAAGAATGATTGAAACAACAAACACTCTTGCTTTTGAAACAGACAGGCAATTTAAAAAACCAGAAATAAAAGCAGAAATTGAAAAAATGTTTAGTGTAAAAGTTGAATCTGTAAATTCACACAACAGAAAAAACAAAAAAATAGTATATGTTAAATTAAAACCTGAATTTCAGGCAGTTGATATCGCAACTAAATTGGGGTTAATCTAATGGGAAAGAGAATTATTCAACAGGCAAGAGGGCATGGAGGCCCTGTTTATAGAGTTAGAAGAAAAGCTTTTAGCATAAAGCCCTCATATTTAACAAACTTATCAGGGGAATTTGAAATTGTAAAATTAATACTTTCAGCAGGACACTCTGCACCAATTATAAAATTAAAAGCAGGAGACAAAGTATTTTATAACTTGGCTGCAAATGGATTATACCAAGGACAAAAAATAAAAATCGGCGGAACAGAAAACGGAGATATTACTGAATTAAAAAATTTAAAAAATGGAACATTTGTTTTTAATGTCGAAAATAGATCAAAAGATGGTGGGAAATTTATAAGAACAGGTGGAAACTCAGGAATTATAGTTAATCAAGGACCAGGTTATGTAGGTATAAAAATGCCTTCAAAGCAAGAAAGAAAATTTAATCCAGATTGCAGAGCAACTATTGGAATTATTGCTGGCGACGGAAGACAGGAAAAACCAATTGTAAAAGCTGGCAAGAACTTTTATATTAAAGGAGCTAAATCAAAACTTTGGCCTAGAACATCTGCAATTAAGATGAATGCAATTGACCATCCATTTGGGGGCGGTAGAGGAAAGAGAATCAAGAGCAAGATTTGCAAGACAAACTCACCTCCAGGAGCAAAGGTTGGATTGTTAAGACCAAGAAGAACAGGAAGGAAGAAAAAGTAAAATGGAAATAGAAAATAAAAACCCTGCAATGGAACAGAAAAAACAGAAATTGTTTAAAGGTAAGCCTATGGACGAATGGAAAAAGGTAGATGTAAGAGAATTTGCAAAATATTTGAAATCAAGACCAAGAAGAGCAATTTTGAGAAATTCAGATGTTATAAATAATTTTGTAAAAAGAACTGAAAAAAAGATTGCAAGAAACAAGCAAATAAAAACTCATAGAAGAGATATTGTTATTGTTCCTGCTTTAGTCGGATTAGCTATTCAAATTCACAACGGAAAAGAATTTGCTCCAGTAGTAATTACTGAAGAAATGGTAGGACATAGATTAGGAGAATTCGCACTTACAAGAAAAGCTGTTAAACATGGTGCAGCAGGTATTGGAGCAACTAAATCAAGTTCAGCACTGTCTGTTAAATAATGGTAGAAAAAATTAAAGAAAATAAAATGAAGAAAGAAGAAATTAAAAATGAAAAGATAGTTGAAGCTAAAGTTGAAAATAAAGAAGTTAAAACAGAAACAAACAAAGAAACAAAAGTTGAAGAAAATAAAACTGATAAAAAAACTGAAGAAAAAAAGACAGACGATAAAAAAGAAGGAAAAAAAGAAACTCCAAAAAAACAAGAAGTAAAACCAAAAGAAATAGCAATTGTTCAAGGAATTTCATTAAGAATAAGCCCAAAATATTCATGGGCAATATGCAGAGCAATTAAATGGAAATCAACTGAAAATGCAATTGCATTTTTAGAAGATGTTATAAGAAAGAAAAAAGCAGTTCGAATGAATAATTTAGAAATTGGACATAGAAAAGGAAAAGGAATGATGGCTGGAAGGTATCCTTTAAATGCATCAAAAGAATTTATATTATTATTAAAACAATTAAAAGCAAATGCTTCTGTTAATGGAATAGACAACCCAGTAATAACTTTAATAAAAGCAAACAGAGCTTCAAGACCTCATAAAAGAGAAGGAAAGAGAGGAAAAAGAACTCATGTTTATATAGAAGCAAAAGACAGAACTAAATTCAATAGAGAAAGAAAAGGAAAGAAATAAAATGGAAGAACAAAAATTCGTAAATGTTAGAAAGGACGAATACAACTTAAAGCAATTTGTAAAAAAAACATTTGGAAAAGGAAAAGTAAGTAGAGTTAAAATAGAATATACTCCTGTTGGAGAAAAAATTATAATTTCAACACACAGACCTGGATTAATCATCGGAAAAAGTGGAGAAAGCATTGCAAAACTTACAGAAGTACTTAAAAAAAGTTTTAAGATGGAAAATCCACATGTAGATATAAATGAAATAAAATATCCTGAATTTGATGCTCAAATTATTGCAGATGAAATTGCTTTATTATTAGAAAGATTTGGTTCAATGAGATTTAAATCAATCAGCTATAAAATGCTAATGAGAATCAAAAAAGCAGGAGCTTTAGGATGTGAAATTAAAACTTCTGGAAAATTACCAAGTGATAGAGCAAAATCATGGAGATTTGCATTTGGTTATTTGAAAAAAACAGGAGATTGTTCAAAAGTTGTAGACAGAGCAATGAGTGTTGCAGAAACAAAACAAGGAGTTATTGGAATTAAAGTAGCAATTCTTGCACCTGATGCAAAGATTCACGATAAAATTGAATTAAATGAAGATTTATTAAATCAAATTAAAAGAAATGCAGCATTTACAGAAGAAGTTGTAGTAGTTAAAAAATCTAAAAAGAAAAAAATAATAAAGTAACATGGCAAAACAAAAAACAAATTTAAGTGAAAAAGAAATTGAAAGTAAATTAGAAGAATTAAAAATAGAACAATTAAAAAATCCAACTAAAAAGAAAAAGATTAAAAGGGAAATAGCAAGATTATTAACTATAAAATCAACTAAAATTGCGGAGAAAACTAAAAATAAATGAACATATGTCCAAAGTGTGGTTTGCCTGTACAAGCCTGTGTTTGTGAAGAAATAGCAAAGACAAATCAACAAATTGTTGTTCAAACAGAGAAAAGGGCGTTTGGCAAAATATCCACAATAATAAGCGGATTAAAAAACGTTGACATTAAAGAAATCGCAAAAAATCTGAAAACAGAATTGGCTTGCGGTGGAACAATGAAAAACGACGTGATTGTCCTTCAAGGAAATCATAGGGGAAAAATAAAACCTGTATTAATGAGGATGGGTTTTGACGCATCCCAAATAAGAGAGTAAAAATAAAAAATAAAATGGCAAAACAAAAAACAGAAACAAAGGAAAAGGAAAAAGCAGTTGTAAAAACTGGCAAAACTAGCTGTGCTGATAAATTATGTCCATTCCATGGAATAGAACCTGTAAAATTAAGAGGAAGAATCTTTGAAGGAGAAATAATTAAAAAATTTCCAGGAAGAGTTGTTATTCAATTTGAAAGAATGTTATATGTTCCAAAATATGAAAGATATGAAAAAAGAAAAACAAAATTACATGCAAGATTGCCTGACTGCTTAAAAGATACAATGCAAGTTGGAGATTATATAAAAATTGCAGAATGCAGACCATTGAGCAAAATTATACATTGCATTGCAACTGAAAAAATAAGAAGTAAAGGAGGAAAATTAACATGAAAGCAATAAGCGCAAGAACAACACGAGGATTAAATTTAGGAAGTGTAGTTGATGCAGCAGATAACAGCGGAGCAAGAAAAGTAAGAATAGTTTCTGTAAAACATGGAAAAGGAACAAAAGGAAGACAAATAGCTGCAAAAGTTGCTGATTGGGTTAAAGTATCTGTAAGAAAAGGAGATCCAAAAATGAAAGGCGAAGTATTTGATGCAGTTGTTGTAAGACAAAGAAGAACATGGAAAAGAAACACAGGAGAAACAGTTGGATTCATGGATAATGCTGTTGTTTTATTAAAAGACGATAAAGGAAATCCAAAAGGCACACAGATTAAAGGACCTGTTGCAAGAGAAGTTCAGGAAAGATGGAAGGAAGTAGCTAAACTAGCTACAGTGGTGTATTAATATGAAAAATAAAAATTTTTCAAATACTCGCTTGTGGAGGACAAGCTTCGTATAATGAAACAAAAATTCAGTATGAAATGGAGATCAAGCAAGCAACCTCGAAAACAGAGGAAATTCATAGCAAATGCTCCAATGCATATTAAAAGAAAAATGTTAACAGTTACTCTTGAAAAAGAATTAAGAAAAAAATATGGAAGAAGAAATATTGAAGTAAGAAAAAATGATGAAGTAAAAATCATGACAGGAAAATTCAAGAAAAAACAAGGAAAAGTTATTGAAGTTAATGTAAAAAAAATGAAAATATATATTGAAGGAATACAAATTACAAAAAAAGAAGGAACAAAAGTGGGAGTAGGAATCCATCCTTCAAACCTGAAGATTATTTCATTAAATACAGACGATAAAAAAAGAATGAAACAAAGAAATGAGAAGAAAACAGGAGAAAAGACTGAAAATAAAAACGAAAAGAAAATGGAAAATAAAATAAAAACAGAAAAAACTCAAACTAAACAAACTGGAGAACAAAATGCACCTAAAAAGAAATAAAATGCCTATTGTTTGGCCAATAAGAAGGAAAGGAACAAAATACATAGCAGTAGCTAGTCATTCAAGAACAAAATCAATCCCAGTATTATTTATTCTTAGAGACATGCTTGGACTTGTTCAAACAAGAAAAGAAGCAAAATATTTTGTTTTAAATGGAAATGTAAAAATAAATAATAAAATAAGAAAAGATGAAAAATTCCCTGTTTTATTTTTTGATACTTTAAGTTTTGAAAAAACAAAGAAAAATTACAGATTAGAAATTGTAAACAAAAAATACAAATTAAAAGAAATTTCCGATGCAGAAGCAAACAAAAAAATTGTAAAAATCATTGGCAAAAAAATTATTGATAAAAATAAAATACAAATGAATTTAGAAGACGGACAAAATTTCTTTATGAAAGAAAAATTCGCTTTAGGAGATTCTGTTATAGTAGATACAAAACAAAATAAAGTTGAAAAAATACTTGAACTTAAAATTGGAGCAAAATTATTAATTATTGGTGGAAAACATCTTGGAGAATCTGGAAAATTAAAAGAAATTATTCCATTTGAAAGAGAGAAAAAATATAAAATTCAATTAAAAGATAAGGAAGTAATTCTTCCTGGGAAAACCTTTTTGGTTGTAGATTAAAATGAAAGAAAATTCAATGAGGGACGTTAAAATAGAAAAAGTGATTTTAAATGTAGGCGGGACTGGAGATAAACTTGAAAAAGGATTTATTTTACTTCAAACACTATCTGGAAAAAAACCAATAAAAATCAAAGCAAAAAAAAGAATTCCTACTTGGGGAGTAAGACCTGGATTAGAAGTTGGAACTAAGATTACTTTAAGAGGAGAAGATGCTGAAAAGATGATTAACAAAGTATTGCCTGCAATTGATAATGTATTAAAAGAAAGACAAATCAAAGATAATTTTGTTTCTTTTGGAATACCTGAATATATTGAAATTCCTGGAATGGAATATATCAGAGAAGTTGGAATTATGGGTTTTGAAATTACTATTGTTTTCACAAGATCTGGAAAAAGAATTGAAAGAAAGAAAATAAAGAGAGGCGATGCAAAAAGACAAAAAGTAAGTGCAGAAGAAATTAAAAAAATTATGATAGATAAGTTTAAAACTAAAATTATAGCTAAGGGAGGAAGAGAACAATGACTGCAAGTGATTGGAATAAAGTAACTAAGCAGTTGAAAAACAAACCAGTTATATTAAAGAAATTTACAAAACATAATAAACCAAAAGTAAGAAAATTTGGAATCTCTTCAAAAAAATGCGAAAATTGCGGAAGATTCGGAGCCCATGTGGGACAATATGGATTAAATTTATGCAGGCAGTGTTTTAGAGAGCTTGCAGTTGAACTAGGGTTCAAGAAATATAGTTAGGAGTCAAAATGTCACATGATGTAATTGCTGATGCGCTAAACCAAATAATGAATGCTAAGAAAGTAGAACATAAAGAAGTTCAAATTAAAATGTTTTCCAAACCACTTATAGAACTATTAACTATAATGAAAAAAAGAGGGCATATTGATTTTACAAAAGAAGACGACAAAATTACAATTAAAATATTAAATGTAAATGAATGCAAGGCAATAAAACCAAGATATTTTGTAAGAGTAGTTGATATTGACAAATACTTAAAGAGATTTTTGCCTTCAAGAAATTTTGGAACAATGATTATTTCTACAAACAAAGGTTTAATGGACCAATTTCAAGCTGAAGAAAATAAATTAGGAGGAAGCTTAATTGCTTATTTCTATTAAGAATATGAAAATTTCATTAAATTTTCAATTACTCGCTTGTGGAGGACAAGCTTTGTACCATGAAACGAGATATTGAAGAAATTATAGAAATCCCAGAAGGCATTGAACTTAGTTTGAACAATTTTGAAATAATTGTAAAATCAAAGGGTAAAGAATCAAAAAAAGCATTTGTTTTGCCTAATACAATTAAAATTGTAAAAGACAATAAAATATTAAAATTAATTGCAAAAAATTCAACAAAAAGAGAATCAAAACTAATTGGAACAACTGTTGCACATATAGAAAATATGATTAATGGAATGAATGAAGAATTTGAATATAAATTAGAAATATGTAATGTACACTTTCCAATGAATGTCAAAGTTGAAGGAAATAGAATGATAATTAAGAATTTTTTAGGCGAAAAAGTTGACAGAATTGCAAAAATACTGCCTGGAGTTAAAGTAGAAGTTAAAGGAAACAAAGTAGATATAACTTCACATAATAGAGAAGCTGCAGGACAAACAGCTGCAAATGTTGAAACAGCAACAAAAGTTAGAGGAAGAGATAGAAGAATTTTCCAAGATGGAATATTTTTAACAGAAAAATGTGGGAGGAAGATATAATGGCCATTAAAAGAAAAAAACCAAAATTTTTCAGAAAAGATTGGAATAAAAAATTAAGATTAGGATCAAAACAAAAGAGCAAAAGAAAATGGAAAGCTGCAAAAGGTGGAGACAATAAAATAAGATTAAAGAGAAGAGGATATGCACAAAAAGTTGCAATTGGCTGGGGCGCTGACAAAAAAATAAAAGGAAAAGTTGAAGGATTTAATGTGGCTTATATCAGTGTATTAAAAGAAGTTGAAAATGTGAAAAAAGGAGAAGCAATAATTATAAATAAAAATATGGGCAAAAGAAAAAGAAAAGAAATAATTGACAAAGCAAATCAAAAAGGAATTAAAATTTTAAATAAATACAGGAAAAAAAACGATGCAATTAGCAAATAAAAAAGCATTGGCTGCAAAAGTATTGAAAGTTGGAAAGTATAGAATTATCTTTATGGAAGAAAGTCTAAATGAAATAAAAGAAGCAATAACAAGACAAGATATTTCAGATTTATACAAGTCAGGGGCAATAAAAATAAGAGAAATTAGAGGAAGAAGAAAAGCAGTAAAAAGAAAACATAGAAGAGGCGTTGGAAAAGTAAAGAAAAAAGTCAAAAATTCAAAACAAGAATATGTAAAATTAACAAGAAAATTAAGAACATATGCAAAATTTTTGGTAAAAACTAAAAAAATAAATCCTGAAAAATACAGAAAAATAAGAAAAATGATTAAAGCAAAAAGATTCAAGAGCAAAAGACATTTAAATGAAGGTTTAGGAGAAATTCAATGAGCTTAAGAACACTAAAGAGAAGAAGATTGGAAAAGAAAACTGACTACAAGTTAAGAATGGGATTACTAAAATCAAAAAACCCAAGAATTGTAATTAGAAAAACAAACAAATATATTATTCTTCAGGTAGTTGAAAGCAAAGAATCTCAAGATAAAATTTCAACAGGAGTTACATCAAAAGACTTATTGGAAAATGGATGGGATAAAAAATATGAAGGTTCATTAAAATCAATACCTGCAGCATATTTAACAGGATTATTATTAGCTAAAAAAGTTGGAAAAGGCAAATTTATAATTGATATGGGTATGTTAAAGAATATTGCAGGTTCAAGAATTTATGCTGCTGCAAAAGGATTAGTTGATGGCGGATTAGATATAAACATTAATGAATCTGTATTTCCTCCTGAAGAAAGATTAAACGGCGAACACTTAAAAGATGAATTAAAATCTCTAATTAAAAAAGTTAAGGATAAATTGAAAAATGGAAAATGAAACTGAACCTTTGCTTATAGAACCTAAAGCTATACTTGCAGAAGACAAAGAAGTACATAGAAGAAGAGACTCTAGAGGTAGAGATTCAAGAGGTAGAAATAAAGAAAGTTATAAAAGATTTGATGAAGAAAAAAATTTAGATGGCTGGATTCCAAAAACAGAATTAGGTAAAGATGTAAAGGCAGGAAAAATAAAAAGCGTAGATGAAATTTTTGAATCAGGAAGAAAAATTCTTGAAGCAGAAATTGTAGATAGTTTATTAGATTTAAAATCAGATTTATTAAATGTTGGGCAGTCAAAAGGCAAATTTGGCGGCGGAAAAAGAAGAGCTTTTAAACAAACTCAGAAAAAAACTAAAGAAGGAAATGTACCTACTTTTTCTGTTCTTGCAGTTGTTGGAAATGAACAAGGCTATATTGGAATGGCTTATGGAAGAGCAAAAGAAACTTTACCTGCAAGAGAAAAAGCAATAAGAAAAGCAAAATTAAATATTCAAAAAATACAAAGAGGATGTGGAAGTTATGATTGTTCATGCAAAGAACCACATAGTATTCCTATGAGAGTTCAGGGAAAATGTTCAAGTGTAACTGTAAAATTAATGCCTGCACCTCAGGGAACAGGATTAGTTGCAGGAGATCAATTGAAAAAAATATTAAAATTAGTAGGAATAAAAGATATTTATACAAAAACTTCTGGCACAGTAAGAACAACATTAAATACTGCAAAAGCTTGTGTAGATGCATTAGAAAAATTAAATGATGTACAATTCAAAAAATAACATGATAGCAATAATAAGAATTCATGGTAGAGTCGGAGTAGACAAAGATATAGATGAAACTTTATTTAGATTGAAAATAAGAAAAAAATTAGCATGCACTTTAATTGATGAAAAAGATAAAGTAGATTTTGGAATGTTGCAAAAAATAAGACATTATGTTGCTTTTGGAAATGTTAGTGATGATGTAATGAAACAATTAATTGAAAAAAGAGGAGAAACACTAACAGGAAAAAGAATAGATAAAAAAGAAGTTGATAAAATTTTAGATGAAATCAAAAAAGGAAACTGGAAGATAAAAGGATTTTTCAGATTGCATCCACCAATTGGCGGATTTAAAAAATCAACAAAACTTTCATATCCAAAAGGAATTATAGGAAAACATGAAGATATATCTAAATTATTATTGAGGATGCTATGAAGCTTAAAAAAAGAACAAAAAGGTCTAGACTAAGAGGAGCTGAAACTTGCGGCTGGGGCTTTAGACAAAAGCACAGAGGAAGTGGACACAAAGGCGGAGTTGGAATGGCTGGTTCTGGAAGACATAAAAAACAAATGGCATTAAATATGGCAGATGGTGGAAAATATTTTGGTAGAAGAGGATTTACAAGCAAGCCAACTGCAAAAAAAATAAATAAAGTTTTAAATTTACAAGAAATAAAAAATAATTATTCAACTAAAGAAATTAATTTAAAAGATTATAAAATTTTAGGCAAGGGCGAAGGATTTAATGCAATTATAACTGCAGAATCTGCTTCAAAAAGCGCAATTGAAAAAATGGAAAAAGCAGGCGGAAAAATAATTGTTAGTAAAGTAGCAAAGGTAAAAAAAGTAAAATTAGCACCTGTTGTAAAAGAAAAAGATAAGGCAAAAGATAAAGCAAAAGCTGAAAAAGCAAAAGAAAATAAAGGGAAGTTGAAGCCACAAGAAACCGAAGGTGTCTTAGGCAAAGAAGTGAAAGCTGAAAAGCCAATAAAAAAAGAAAAAGCAAAAAAAGAGTAATTAGGTAAGCTTTAAAAATACTTTTTGTTTCAATTTATCAGAGGAATAATGAAATGAATTTAAAAGATATACTACATAATCTGCCTGAAATTCAGGGGCCAACTGAAAAAAAATTAGGTTTTAATGTTAAGCTTAAATGGACAATTATAATTTTAGTTGCGTTTTTTGTTTTAGCAAATATTCCATTATACGGACTTTCTGAGAATAATTTATCCAGATTCAAATATCTAGCTATTTTACTTGGAACTGAATTTGGTTCAATTATTTCTTTAGGTATTGGACCAATTGTTATGGCTTCTATTATTTTACAATTACTTGTTGGAGCAAAAATTTTAGAAATTGAAACAAGCACTCCTGAAGGAAAAAGATATTTTCAGGGTTTGCAGAAATTATTAGTTTTTGCATTTATAATTTTTGAAGCAATGGTTTATGTTTTAATGAAAGGACTTACTTCAAATTCTATTTTAGGAATTTATGGTCCAATAATTTTAATAGTTCAGCTCTGTCTCGGCGGGCTGTTAATTGTTTTTATGGATGAAGTTGTTCATAAATGGGGATTTGGTTCTGGAGTTAGTTTATTTATCGCAGCAGGAGTTGGCTGGAGATTATTTGCATCATTATTTCAATTTTTAGGACCTGAAAAAACACTTGAACCTTCTGGAAAGGTTTTGGTTTTAATTTCGTCTTTAATAAATTCAGATCCAACAGGAGCTACAAAAGCTCTTGGTGCGATTATTATAACTGCAATAATATTTTTAGTTGTTGTATGGGCTCAATCACTAAAAGTTGAAATTCCATTATCATTTGACAGAATGAGGGGATTTGGAATGAGATGGCCATTACAATTTTTTTATGCTTCGGTTATTCCAGTTATTTTAGTTTCTGCTCTTGCAGCTAATTTGCAATTATTTGCAAGTTTAATTGAAAATTGGGTGGGGCATGCAACATTTTTAGGAGGATTTTCTGCAGAAGGAACTCCGCTTTCAGGAATATCATTTTGGATTCATTCAACTCCTTTGCTAGATGCTATTCTTACTGGAAGTTTTAGATGGGTTTATTTATTGCAGGGATTAGGTCATATTTTATTTTATACTATATTTTCAATTTTATTTGCATTTTTTTGGGTTAATACTTCTGGAATGGATGCTGCTTCACAGGCAAAAAATATAATGAAATCAGGATTGCAAATTCCTGGATTTAGAAAAGATGAAAGAGTTTTAGAGTCTATATTAAAGAGATATATTGCTCCACTAACAATCATGGGTGGTGCTGCAATTGGCCTTTTAGCCTCAATTGCAGACTTATTAGGAGCATTAATTGGAGGAACATCAATATTGCTTGCAGTTATGATTTTATATCAATTATACCAAAACATTGCTCAACAACATGCACTTGATATGCATCCTGCATTAAAAGGGGTTTTTGGAGGAAATTCATAATAATATGACTATTTCAGAACTTATAATTTCTTATCCAATTTATGCAATTATAATAATTTCATTTATTGCAACTTTTGTATCTACATTAATAACAAAATGGCTTGTTAATCAGGAAAACTTAAAAAATATTAAAAAAAGGCAAAAGGAAATTCAAACAGAATTAAAAAACTGCAAAGATGACTGCAAATTAAAAGAATTAAATGCTGAAATGATGCAGCTAACAGCATCAATGTTCAAAGATTCATTTAAACCATTAATAATAACTATGGTTCCATTTTTAATTTTATTTTATTGGATGAGCAGTGAATTTGCACCTTTAATTTCAGGAAAATTTTTATTTCCAATGTGGATTTGGTATTATTTAGGGGCAAGCATAGTTGCAAGTATTCTTTATAGAAAGTTATTGAAGATGGCGTGAAGTTTCTCTTTTAGGAAAAGAGAAGCTCTCAGGTAAGAGAAAACTATTATTATAAAAAATTTTAGTGTTTATCCAACTCTTTATTCACAAGTAAATCTGCTTGTTCAATAAACTTGTTTTCTCGCTTGACATTTGCAAATTTTACTTTTCTATTATTTGTGAGAATATTGATTTTCTCATTTAGCTCTCTTAGATGCTCTTTGGTTATTTTATATTCGCCATTTAATTGTTTTACAACAAGCTCTGAATCAGAAAAAACTTCAACTTCATTGTCTTTAATATATTCAAGTGCTTTTATTATTGCATTATACTCTGCTTCATTATTTGTTTTAATGCCTAAGAATTCAGAATATTTTTTTATTATTTCATTATTTTCAACAACAATAAAAGAGCATGCTGCTTTGCCAGGATTTCCTCTGCTTCCTCCATCGGTATAAATTTTTAAAACCATTTTAATATTTAAGAAAAATCCTTTAAATTTTGTTTTGCTTTTTTTATAAAATCGTTGTAATTTAAAATTCCAAACTCAGAAACAACTCCTGAAATAAATTTTTTTTCAACTAAATCAAATGCAGGATTTAAAACTTCAATATTTTTATTATGTTTATTCCAGATTTCTTTTGCACTTCTAAATTCTATTTTTACTTTTTTAGCGTATTTTAAACTCATTCCGCAAGAATAAGCAGGAATTTTATGTAAATGAGATATTTCAGCATACATATTTGTTCCAACTTTATTTACAACTCCTTTTTTCAAAAAAGCATCTGCTCCAAATAAAAATAAATCACATTTTTTCAAAGAGTAATCTACTGCACTATCTGGAACATGGATTACTTTTATTCCTGCTTTTGCCAAATCATTTGCAGTTTGTCTTCCCTGAAGCAGAGGTTCTGTTTCTGTATTATAAACAACAAAATTTTTCTTTTGCTTTTTTGCTTGTTTTAATATATTTATTACAGAAGTTGAATGGCAGTGAGTAAAAACATTCATATCATTCTTTATTAGATTTGAACCATATTTTGAAATTTTTTCATCTGAATTTTTTAAATAAGAAAATAATTTTTTAGCTGATTTTTTCTTATCTTTGAATTTTAATAAAAATTTTATAGAATTTTGAAGCATGGGTTCTGTAGGCCTTGCTTTTAGAATTTTTTCTGCAGAGTTTCTGTCTGGCTGAAGCAAATATGCATTTATCCCTTCTCTAGCTATATTATTTGCACCTTGTATTTTAATATCTTTAATATCTTGAATAATCCTATCAAACCTCTCCATAAACAATATACTTCAAATAACTATAAAAGGTTTGCTGATGAAATGCTGAATTAAATATTCTATTAATGATGCTCGCATAATTTGCACTTCGTTAAGATATTAAGTCGCCTAGCTGCTCCTAACTTTTATTAATGATAAATCATTTTCTCATTATTTGATACAGTATTAATTATCCACATTTGCCGCCAGGCAAATCCATTTATCCTTGCATCAGCAACATTATATACTCCAAAACGATTAGCCAACATTTAAAAATTAAATCAAACTTAAAGAAAGATGATAGAGATGATAGTAAAGCCAAAAAGAGCTGAAAGAAGACCTTGGGAAATGTTTTTTATAGGAATACTTTATGCATCTATTTCACTTTTGCTTGTAAGCTTTGTTTTTTCAAAAGATTCTGTTTTAAATCAATACGGGGGAATTTTAATGATTACCTTTACTGTCATCTGTTCTCTACCATTTATGTATTATTTAATAAAATTAGAAGAAGGAAAAGATGTTGAAATTTCAAAAAGTGGGAGATTATTAAAAGAACATTCAAAAGCAATTAGTGCTTTAATTTGGCTTTTCATGGGTTTTGTTGTTGCATTTTCTTTTTGGTATTTGGTTTTGCCAGAATATACTCCTCAAAATTTTAATGCACAAATAAAAGTTTTTTGTGCAATTAATAATCCTGCTAATTTTGATTATTGCATACAACAACATGGAATTTCTTCTCCTGTAACAGGAAATGTTGCAAGACAGCAATTACTAATTAATATTTTTGCAAATAATATTTATGTTTTAATATTTACTGTTTTATTTTCATTAGCATTTGGAGCAGGGGCAATTTTTGTTTTAGCATGGAATGCTTCTGTAATTGCTGCTGCAGTAGGTATTTTTGCAGAAAAAAGTTTAGTAAATCTACCTATTGGAATTTTAAGATATATGATTCATGGAATACCTGAAATCGGAGCATATTTTATAGGGGCGTTGGCCGGAGGAATTATTTCAGTAGCAATAATTAGAAAAGACTTAGAAGGCGAAAGAATGTGGAGAATTTTACAAGATTCTTTATTACTTATGATAATTGCAATAGTAATATTATTTGTTGCAGCCTTAGTTGAAGTATATATTACTCCTAATTTCTTTTAGATTTAGAATAAACTCCTATGAATTATTAATTTCTTGGGTCTTTACTATCCTTCAATTCTTCTGTATGAACAGTTTCCTTTATTGTTTTCAGGCCTGTGACAAGGAAATTCCTCAAGAATTTTTTTGCTTAAATCAGATATTAAATCTCGTTTCATATTACCAACTATAGTTTCATTGCCTACACATGGGCTTACATCCCCGTTTCCATATATACACATATGCTCAACACACGGACTTGTTCTAAAATTACTATATATTGGGTGAATAAATCCATATTCAGAATCAACTCTTTTTACTATCTCATTTATTCGATCAATTTCATTTTGATTTAAAACAAGACTTCTGTTAAAACTATCGCCAGTACATCTTCCTGCAGGTACATAAGTACAAAATACAACCCAAAAATTATTATCCCGGCAATATCTTAATGTCTGTTCAACTTCATGCACATTTTTTTTGCTAACAACCATATCAAAACCTATTCTAGTTGTACCATCTTCTTGAGTTTTATTAAAACCATGTTCAACTAGTTTTTTAATTGCTTCATTTCTTTGTTGAAAATATTTTCCAATTTTGTCTCCAACAAGCCAATTTTGATATTCAGAATTAAATAAACTGTCACATTTTGGGTATACGCTTGCACCAGAATCATATAATCTTTTTACAAATTCATCGTCTCTTAATTTTGTTGCGGCATCTGTAAATACAATCGGCACAAGGCCTGAATCTCTTGTATATTTCATTATTTCAAAAAAATTCTTATCGATTGTAGGCTCTCCTTCACCCAAATAATCAATTGCTTTTACATGAGACATTTTTGAAATCTGATTTATCGTATTTTTTATTTCACCAAAATCTAAAGTTCTTTTTTTCTTGTCAGTAAAACAATGAAAGCAATTATGAGGACATTCATGGGTCATTATTCTTGCATCTATTACTGAATTTGGCCCGAATTGCCATCCATTTAGGACTGCTCCAATTCCAATTGGAACCTTTCCTAATCCATAATATTCTTTTTCTGTAAGTTTTCTTTCCATTTTATTTTTAATCCTATTTATTTGTTGGGCATAGAATTATAGATAAAACCTTGCTTGTAAATTTTTATCAAAATAACAAAATTTAAATACTAAATGTTACTATGATATAAATGGTTTTAAAACTTGACACAAAAGATTTAAGGATTCTAGCAGAACTAGACAAAAACGCCAGACAGTCAAACCGCAAGATTGGAAAAAAAGTTGGTTTAAGCAAAGAAGTTGTGAAATATAGAATTGACAAACTTATTGAAAATAAAATTATAGTAAGATTTCATACTATAACTAATTATTTCAAATTAGGAATAATGAAGTTCAAACTTTATCTAAGACTTACAAATATAAATAAAAAGAAAATAGAAGAAATTGCTAATTATTTTAAGAATAATAAAACAACTGAATGGGATGTTTTTTGCACAGGACGGTGGGATATAATTATAGGTTTCCTTGTGCATAATGTTAATGAATTCGATGATGAAATACAAAATGTAATGAATAAGTACTCAAAATATATTCAAGAAAAAGCAGTTACAACTACTCTTCATCTTGTTCATCAGGAAAGAGGATTTCTGGGCAAAGGAAAAAATCCCCCTATTTTTCATACATTAAAAGATAAAAAAGAAGATATTGATAATATAGATTTGGAAATATTAAAAATTCTTGCAAATAATGCGAGAATGCCTATAATAGATATAGCTGAAATAATAAAAACCACTCCAAGAATAGTCCAATATAAAATCAAGCAATTAGAAAAGAAAGGGATAATACTTGCATATAAAGCTCATCTTAATCCAAAGCAAATTGACAGGATTTTCTGCAAAGCAATTCTTTATCTTACGAATCTTACTCAAGAAAAAGAAAAAAAATTTATTTCTTATGCGTCTTCAATTCCTGATGTAGTCTGGCCTCAGAAAGTTTTAGGAGATTGGGATTTTGAGCTTGATTGTGAAGTTGAAAGTTATGATCATTTTCAGAATATCTTACTTGACCTAAAAGAAAAATTTCCAGAGATCATAAAGGATTACGAATTCTGCATAGTTTCAGAAGAATACAAGCTTGATTTTTTTCCCGGGGCTTACAGAGAGAAGTTAATTAATAAAGAACTTTAGAAAAACGAGTTAAACTAAATCACCGAAACTATTTTAAATCAAACAATTTTGTATTTTTCATGGCAAAATACAATTGCAGTACTTGCGGTTATTCTACAACAAGCGGCAGACAACCAAAAAAATGCCCTTATTGCAGCAGAGAAAACACAATGGAAGAGGAAGAAAACGCAGAAGAAATTCTAAGCAGATCTTAAAATCCAGTGTTATTAAAATAGTACTAAAAACTTAGAGAAATGGATAAACAAGAAAATATTATTGATGAGAGGAAAAAGAACTTTATTTCTTTTTTAAAAAAAGAATATGTTTGGGTAGGGATTTTATTAATTATTGCACTTATTCTTGGAATTTATATAAGAGCCCTTCCAATGACAGACCACGGAGGAAATCCTGGCTTATGGGATATTACCACTAATAGCTGGACTTTAGGTCCTGATTTAGATCCGTTTTTATTTTTAAGATATGCAAAAATAATAGCAGAAACTGGCTCTTTGCCATCAATAGATATGTTTAGAAATGTTCCTTTAGGTTTTGATACTTCTTTAGAAACTCCTTTAATTTCCTATGGTATTTTTTGGTTATATTCTTTTTTACAAATTTTTGATTCACAAACTAGCATAGATTATGCAGCTGTTTTATTTCCAGTTATTATGTTTGGATTTACAATTATATTTTTCTTTTTGTTTGTAAGAGAAATTTTTACAAGAAAAGGAGAAAAAGAAGAAAATATTAAAGCAAATATTATTGCATTAATTTCAACTTTTTTAATGATTGTTTCTCCTGCATTTTTATCAAGAACTGTTGCAGGAATTCCTGAAAAAGAATCAGCAGGTTTTATGTTTATGTTTTTAGCTTTTTATTTATTTATAAGTGCATGGAAATCTGAAAAATTAAGAAATACGATTATTTTAGGAGCTTTAGCAGGAATTGCAACTGCTTTAATGGGTTTATCCTGGGGGGGAGTTATGTATTTATTTATTGGAATTGGAATTGCAAGTTTAATTGCTTTTACACTAAATAAAATTCATAAAAAAGAGTTTATTGTTTATTCATTATGGATGTTTTTTTCTTTTATAACAATATTATTATTTTCAAATAAATATCCAATAAGGTCTCTTTTAGAATCAATGGACACAGGTTTAGCATTTTTGGTTTTCTTTATACTTATTGTTCATTTTGCTTTATGGAATACTAAATTAAAAGATATTAATTTTATAAATAAAATTAAACTTCCAAAAAACATAGTTTCAGTTATTATTGCTTTTATTTTATTATTTTTTGTTATTATTATTTTATTTGGGCCTTCATTTGTTTCTGATAAAATTAATGTAATTAATCAACTGATGTTTCAGCCAGTTACTGGAAGATGGAATACTACTGTTGCTGAAAATCGACAGCCATATTTTACAGAATGGGTTGGAAACTTTGGACCATTTTTAAAAAATATACCTGTTTTATTCTGGTTATTTGCAATTGGCTCTGTTGTTTTATTTAGAAAAATACTAAATAAAATAAATAAAAAAGATGCTTGGATTTTAACATCCTCTTATGTATTTTTCTTTTTAGGAATGGTATTTTCAAGATATGCTGCTCATCCAAGTTTATTTGATGGAGATGGTTTATTGAGTAAATCATTTTTTTATATTTCTGCATTATTGCTAATTGGTTTAGCAGTTTATTATTATTTAAAATATAATAAAGAAGAAAATAAGGGTTTGGAAAAAATAGATTTTGAATATATATTATTATTTTCATTATTTATTTTATGTTTATTTACAGCAAGAAGTGCAGTTAGATTAATTATGACCTTATCCCCTATTGCAACAATTTTTGTTGGTTATCTTATAATAGAATCTATTGACCAATTTAAAAAAGCAAAAGATAGCACCATGAAAACAATAATGGCAATAGCAGTTATAATTCTTTTATTATTAAGTATGTTTGTTTTTTGGAATTTTTATAATTCTATAAAAGCAGAGTCTTATAATTTTGTTCCATCAGGATATACTCAACAATGGCAAAAAGCAATGGATTGGGTAAGAATAAACACTCCAACAGATGCAGTATTTGCACACTGGTGGGATTATGGATATTGGGTTCAATCAATAGGAAATAGAGCAACTGTTACAGATGGAGGAAATGCCATTGCATACTGGAACTATTTAACAGGAAGATATGTTTTAACAGGAGATAATCAACATGATGCTTTAGAATTTTTACATACACATAATGCAACTTATTTATTAATTGATTCAACAGATATTGGAAAATATGGAGCTTATTCAAGTATTGGGAGTGATATAAATTTTGACAGATATTCATGGATACCTGTTATGGTTTCAAATCAAAATGAAATACAAGAAACAAGTGAAGGAATTACAAGAGTTTATCAGAGCCCAAGTTATATTGATGAAGATATAAATTATAATTTAAATGGAACAAAAATATTCTTGCCTTCTGGAAAAGCTGCATTAATCGGAGTTATTTTAGAAATTAAAAATCAAAATGGTTCCATGGTTTTTAAGCAACCGGACGCAGTATTTTTTAATAATAATCAGCAAATAAAAATTCCTTTAAGATATGTTCAGTATAAGGGGCAACTTTTTGATTATAAACAAGGATTAGAAGGAACATTTAGAGTAACTGAAAATATAATACAAGGGCCACAAGGAGTTCAGGTAGATAGTAGTGGTGCAGGAATTTATATTTCACCAAGAATAATGAGGGGAATGTTTGCACAAATTTATCTTTTAAATGATCCTTATAAAAAGTTTGACAGCCTTAAACTAGCTTATTCAGAACCAAGTCCTGTTGTTGCAAGTTTAAGATCCCAAGGAATGAAAGATATTGATGATTTTGTTTATTTTAATGGAATCCAAGGACCTATAAAAATCTGGACAATTAATTATAAAGGCAATGAAGTTGTTAACCCAGAATATCTTTTAAGAGCACCCCCTGCAAATATTACTTGGCAGTTTTAAGTTTTTAATCTTTCAGATATAGCGTGCTAAGGCAAGATATATGGAATTTCTTAGCAGAAATTACGATTTATTAATATTGAAATGAAAATGATTTTAGAGAATTAATAAAAGTCTAGGAGCCGCGAGGCGACTTTATATTCTAACGAAGTGCAAATTATGCGAGCGAGCCGTAGCGAGCGAAAAAGTTTTGCTCTTCTATCTTGCGTTACTTATGCAAGAGCAAAACTTTTTGAGCATCAGATATAAATTTAAAAGCTATAAGTTATATTTTAAGATATGAATTCAATACTGTTTATATCAATATTAGTGAGCTTTATTGCAGCACTATTAATCATGCCAAGATGGATTAGAAAGTGCAATAAAATCGGGCTTTTATGGGAAGATATGAATAAATACAAACACCCTAAAAATGTTGCTGCTTCTGGAGGAATCGTAGTTGTAATGGCCTTTATTTTAGGAGTTTTATCTTATGTGGCAATAAGAACTTTTATTATTAATGATTTAAATGGAATAAGTTTGCAGATTTTTGCATTGCTTAGTGTTGTTTTAATTTTAGCAATTGTTGGCTTGACAGATGATTTACTTGGCTGGAAACATGGAGGATTATCTGCACAATTTAGAATTTTTTTAGTTTTATTTGCTTCTATTCCTTTAGTTGTAATAAATGCAGGAACAAAGCTTATTGAAATTCCTTTTTTTGGAGAAATTGAATTAGGATTATTATATCCTTTAATAATTATTCCACTAGGAATAACTGGCGCAACAACGGTCTATAATTTTTTAGCAGGTTTTAATGGACTAGAAGTTGGACAGGGAATTATAATTATTTCATTTTTATCATTTATATCCTATGTTATGGGTTCTGCATGGCTTTCTTTAGTTGGGCTATGTATGGTTGCTTCTTTGTTAGTTTTTTATTATTATAATAAACATCCTGCAAAAGTTTTTCCAGGCGATGTTTTAACATATTCTATTGGAGCAGTAATTGCATGCATGGCCATTTTAGGAAACTTTGAGAGAATAGCTATTTTTGTGTTTATTCCATATATTATAGAATTTATATTAAAATCAAGAGGCAATTTAAAAAAACAATCTTTTGGAATTCCAAATAAAGATGGAAGTTTAGAAATGCCATATGATAAAATTTATGGACTAACCCATCTTTCAATTTTTATATTGCAAAAATTTAAGAAAAAAGTTTATGAAAAAGATGTAACTTATTTGATATTTTCATTCCAAATAATAATCTGCTTGCTTGCTTTAGTAATCTTTAAAGAATCTTTATTTAATGTAGTTGTTTAAAAAAATGAAACTAAAAATTAAAAAATATCTTCCATTAGCAGGTATTGCTATTTTTATATATTTATTATTCAAAATAAATATCTTAAATGTTTTTTCTGAAATAGAAAAAGCAGATTTAACTCTTCTTTTTATTGCAATACTACTTACTTTTGTTTATGAGATATTTCAAACACTAAAATGGTTTTTAATTGCACGAAAGCAAAAAATTAGTGTTTCTTTTTTAGAAGCATTTAAAATTAATTTTATGACTAATTTTTATGGCTTTGTAACTCCTTCAAAAATTGGAACAATAATAAGGGCAGATTATTTGAAAAAATATACAAAAAATATTGGAAAAGGTATAAGCAATTTTACAATAGATAAGTTGCTTGATTTAACCTCGCTGTTTGTATTGGTTGTGTTTTTTATTTTAGTTTTTAGAAACAAATTTAATTTTATTCCATTAAATTATGTATTCTTCTTTGGATTTGTTCTTTTAACTTTATTTTTAGTATTTTATAATAAAGAAAGAAGCAAATTTTTACTAAGAATTGTTTATAGAAAATTTGTGCCTAAAAGAATGCAGGAAAAAGCTAAATTAACTTTTGAATCATTTTATGAAGACTTACCTACAAAGAAATTTTTATTTTTGGTCTTTTTAGTTAATTTAATTGATTGGATTATTATTTATCTTGTAAACTATTTTGTAGGATTATCTCTTGGAATAAATCTTGATTTAATGTATTTCCTAGCAATATTGCCTATTGCAACCTTAATTGCCCAAATTCCAATTACAATTAATGGGCTTGGAACAAGAGAGGCAACAATGATATATTTATTTGGTTTATTTGGAATTGAAGCTGCAAAAGTATTTTCAATGTCAATTTTAGTATTATTAATCTCGGGCGTCTTGCCATCTATAATAGGAAGTTTTTTAACTTTCAAAAACAAGGATTCTAGTAATGGAGAAGCTAAGCATAATAATACCGGCATATAATGAAGAAGCAAGAATAGGTAGGACTTTAGAACAATACTTGGCTTTTTTTAAACAAAAGAAAAAACAAAAAATTGTTGATGTTGAGATTATAGTTGTTTTAAATGCATGTAAAGATAAAACTCTAGAAGTTTGCAATAAATTTAAATGTAAAGAGCTTAAAATTCTAAATTTTGAACAGGGCGGAAAGGGTTTTGCAGTTGTTGAAGGATTTAAAGAAGCATTAAAAGGAGATAGCAATTATATCGGATTTACAGATGCAGATATGTCTACTCCTCCCGAAGCATTTTACGATTTATATGCAAATATAAAAGATGTAGATGGGGTAATTGCAAACAGATGGGATAAAAACAGCAAGATTAGTGTTGAACAAACTCTTTTAAGAAAAATTATGAGTAGAGGATTTAATGTTATTATAAGAACTTTATTTATTATACCTCATAGAGATACTCAGTGTGGTGCAAAATTGTTTAAAAGAGAAAAATTAATGATTGTTTTACCAAAACTAGGTTCAAGTGAATGGAGTTTTGATGTTGATTTGCTTTTTTATATGAGAAGAGAAAAAGCAAAAATAAAATCAATTCCAACAACATGGAATGATGAAAAAGGCTCTAAAATCAATATTAAAAAAACTCCAATAAAGATGTTTTTATCTGCAGTAAGATTAAGATTAGTGCACTCCCCATTAAAATTTATAGTAAGAGTTCATAATATAATGCCTGAAAAATTTAAGATACATAATTTGCTGAAGTGAGTTTTTACAAGAATATAGCACCATATACAAATCTTTAAAATAGATATTTTCTATCTTATTTAATGATTAAATTTTCATTAATTATACCTGTAGCGCCAGATAGAAATGCAGAAATAATTGAATCAATAAGTCATATTGACTATCCTAAATCTAAGTTTCAAGTAATAGTTGTAAAAGGTAAAAATCCTTCTGAAAATAGAAATAAAGGGGCTGCTCAAGCAAAAGGAGAGTTTCTTGCTTTTTTAGACGATGATGCTGTTATTGACAAAGATATTTTAAAAAATGCAGAGAATTTTTTTGGAAATAATAAAAATATTGATATTGTTGGAGGACCTCAGCTAACTCCTAAAGATGAAAAAGGCTTTGCACTAAAATCAGGGTATGCTTTAAGTTCAAAATTTGGTGCTTGGAAAATGGCCAATAGATATAGTGGAACAAAAGAAGTTTATGATGTTGATGAAACAATGCTTACTTCTGCAAATTTATTCTGTAAAAAAAGAGTTTTTGACAAGATAAAATTTGACCCTAATTTATTCCCTGGTGAAGATCCAAAATTTATTGAAGATGCAAAAAAAGAAGGATATAAAGTAGCTTATTCTCCAAATTTAATTGTTTATCATAGAAGAAGAGCAACTCTAAAAGGTTTAATAAAACAAATTTTTAATTATGGAAAAACACGACCTAAAAAAGAATCTTTAATTAACACAATTAAAAAACCATTTTTTGTTATTCCAAGCTTATTTGTTTTATATTTAGTGGGTTTGATGATATTATCTTTTATAAGTTATTCTTATATTTGGTTTATACCTTTAGGGTTATATTTACTAATGGATTTTTTATTTTCAATTTATGAATCAGTTAAAAATAATTCATTTTATTCAATTTTCTACCTGATTTTTATATTCCCAATAATTCATATAAGCTATGGCCTTGGAATGATTTTGGGCAGTCTAACTAAATTAAAACCAAAAAAGAATACAAATACACAATGAAAATAATAATAGGTTATCCACCAACAGAATCTGCAAAAGGAACTGCATTGCTATCACAAAATAGGCAGTTTCAGTGGTTTAGCAATCCAACTTATATATTTCCAGTAATACTTGCTTCTGCTGCAACTATTTTAAAAGCAAATGGAAATGAAGTAAAATGGATTGATTGTATTGCTGAAAAAATAAATAAAGAAAATTTTTTTGAAGAAATTGAAAGAGAAAAACCAGAATTATTTATTTTTGAAACAAAAACTCCTGTAATAAAACAACACTGGAATTTAATAAATGAAATAAAAGAAAAATTTCCTGAATTAAAAATAGCTGTTTTAGGAGATCATGTTACATCTTTTCCAGAAGAAACAATGAAAAATTCAAAAGCAGATTTTGTTTTAACAGGGGGAGATTTTGATTTTCTCTCTTTAAACCTTGTTAATTTCTTAAGCAAAAATAACAAGAAAGGCAAAAAAGTAAAAGAAAAATTAGATACAGGAATTTATTATAGAAAAGCTGGAAAAATTTTGAATACAGGAACTTTTCAATTGAAACATAATTTAGATGAAGCTCCATTTATAGACCGGGAATTAACAAAATGGAAGTTGTATGAAATTGAATATAATTTAATTGGAAGGCCATTTTTTTACATAATGTCTGGAAGAGATTGCTGGTGGGGGAAATGCAAGTTTTGTGCATGGCCAAGATTATTTCCAAAATTCAGATGCAGAAGTGTGAAAAATGTTTTAGATGAAATTGGAATGTTAATTGACAAGTATGATGTTAAAGAAATATTTGATGATTCTGGGACTCTAATGGTTGGAGATTGGCTAAAAGAATTATGCAATGGATTAATTGAAAGAGGATATAATAAAAAAATAATATATTCGTGCAATATGAGATTTGGAACACTAAAGCAAGAAGATTATGATTTAATGAAAAAAGCAGGATTTAGGCTTTTAAAATTTGGATTAGAGTCTGCAAATCAGTCAACATTAGACCTATTAAATAAAGGAATTAAAGTTGAAGACATTAAAAATGGATGTGAAATGGCAAAAAAGGCAGGCTTAACTGTTCATTTAACAATGATTGTAGGTTATCCTTGGGAAACAAAAGAAGATGCCTTAAACACCTTTAAACTTGCAAAAGGGCTAATGCAATCAGGAAGAGCAGACTTGCTTCAGGCAACTGTTTTAGTCCCATATCCAGGAACTCCTATATGGAAAGATGCTAAACAAAATGACTGGTTTTTATTTAATCCAATGGAATATGAAAGATATGATATGTCAGAACCAATTTTAAAAACAAAAGATTCAAATCCAGAAGAAATTGCAAAAATCTGTGGAAAAATTTATACAATATTTTTAACTCCTCAGTATGTATTTGCAAGATTAAAAAGCATAAGAAGTGTTGATGATTTTAAATTTAACTTAAGAGGAGTCAAGGCAGTTGCAGGGCATTTGAAAGACTTTTTAGTTAGATAAAATAATAAGATGGTAAAATATACTACTTCAGTAGAGGCTGATAAAAAAATTGAACAAGATTTAGAAATAATTAAAAAGATTATTCTTGAAAAATTTAAACCAATTTCAATAGTTATGTTTGGGGGCTTTGGGCATGGTGCAGGAAGCTTTAAGAAAATAAAAAATAAGATTATACCTTTAAATGATTATGATTTATATTTAATAACTGAAAATAAAATAAGTGATGAAGAGCTTGAAAAAGCAGGAGAAGAGTGTTCAAAAGCTCTTGGAAGAGGTGGAATAGAATTCGTTGAGAATTTTGAAAAAACATATGATGAAAATAATTTCTTTCATGTTGATTTGCACTGTTTAGAGTATAAAAAATTAAAAAAATTATATCCTACTCAAAGAAGCTTTGATTTAAAGACAAGTTTAGTAATTTATGGGGACAAAGATATTTTAAATCAAATCCCTGAAATAAAAATATCAAAATCAGATGCAATAAGGCTTTTATTTAATAAGCTTGACCATTTTGCAATTGCAGAAAATAATTCTGAGATTATCAAATCAATTTATGCTGTAAAAGGATTTAATGATTTATGCTCTGCAATTTTGATTTCAAAAGGAATTTATGTTTCTTCATATGAAGAAAGAGCTAAAATTTTTGAAAAATTAGATGATATGTCTGGAGAATTAAAAAAATTAGTAAAAAAAGCAACAGATTCTAAATTAAATAATGGTTATGAAATAAAAGATACAGATAAATTCTTTAATGAATCAAAAAAATGGGTTGAATGGACTTTAAAAAAAATAATCAAAGAACATTTGAGGATTGATTCTGATGATTGGAATGAAATAGCAAAAATAATGTATAAAAAATTGCCTTATAGTTATTTTAATGATTATCTGGGAAGCAAATACTTATTTTTTGGTCAGTATTACTTAAATATTAAATTCTTTTTATCAGCAATAAGAAAAAATGAATTTTTGCCAAAATCACTTATTAGGTGGAGAGATTCGGGATTAATAATTGCAATTTCACTTATGTTATACTCTTTTAAACAAGAAAAAGGAGCTGAAAAATATCTTAAAAAATTAACCCGCAAAACAAATCCATTAAGGGAGAGGATTCTTAAATTATACTCAATATATTATTTACAGAAATTGGTTTAAATAAAATAAAAAACAAATGAAAATACTAATAACCGGAGCAACAGGATTTATTGGAAGCCATTTAGTTGAAGAGCTGAAAAAAGATAAGAAAAATAGTATAAGATGTCTTGTTTTGAAAAATAGCCCTATTTTTAAAAAAAATAGAGAAAAAAGAGAATTAGAGCTTAAAAATTTAGGTGTTGAAATATTTTATGGGGATTTACTTGATAAAGATTCTTTAATTAATGCACTTAAGGGTGTTGAAAAAGTATATCACTTAGCTGCAATAAGCAGGCCTATGAATGTTGAAAAGCATGTTTATTATGATATTAATGTAATAGGAACAAAAAATTTATTTGAGGCTTGCAAAATAAAAAAAGTCAAGAAAATAATACATGTTTCTACAATGTCTGTTTTTGGATTTTCAAGAAATGGAAATCCTTTAAATGAAAACTCCCCAAAACTTCCTGTAAGTGATTATGGAGAAAGTAAAAAACAGGCAGAGGATTTTGCTTTTGATTTTTGCAAAAAAAATAAAATTCAACTAGTTGTTATAAGACCTCCAATGGTTTTTGGGCCAAGAGATTTTCAATTTTTAAGATTGTTTAAATTAATTAATACTGGATTTTTTCCTTTATTAAAAAAAGGAAGAGCAAAATTAGAATTTTGTTATGTTAAAAATTTAGTTAATGGAATAATTCTTGCAGATAAATATGGTAAAAATCTAGAAGCTTATGATATTTCTGATGGCCAGACATATACTATAAAAGAAGTTTTTGGAAAAATTGCAGAAGTAGAAGGGAAAAAATTATTTCCTTTTTCTGTTCCTGTTTTTTCTGTAAGAATTATAGGATGGATATTTGAAAAAACATATGGCTTATTTGGTAAAAAAGCACCTTTTAATTCAGGAACAGGATTATGGATGAGTAAGGACAATGTAATGGATATTTCAAAAGCTAAAAAAGAGATTAAATATTCAAATAAAATTAATCTTGAAGAAAGTATAAAAGAAACAGTTAAATGGTATCAAAAAAACAATATGCTACCTACACCTAAAGGCGGGAATTTAAAAAGCAGTAGCACTTGTTTTTTGGATGATCCGAAATTAAAACCAGTAAATTTCGGACATAAAAGTGAGGGTTTATTATGAAAACACTAATATTGTTTATTGATGCATTCAGCTTTACAGATTTAAATGAAAAAAATGCTCCTTTTATTTTTAATCTTGCAAAAAATGGAAGTTATGGGCCCTTAACAACAATTCCTGCAGGATACCATATTGAATATAGTATGCTTTCAGGTTCTCTTCCACTAAAACATAATGTATGGACATGGTATTATCTTAAAAAAAATTCTTCATTTTCAAAAATAAAATATATTAAGCCATTAATAAAATTACTGAACAAAAATGAAAAAATGCAAAGAAAATTAATTGATGTTTATATTAATCTATTAAGACTTTTATCAGGAAAAACAAGATTTTTAAAAACAAACAAGATTCCAATAAATTTGCTTGAAAAATTTGAAATTGCAGTTGACAAATCTTATGTTGATCATAATCCATTGAATGTTCCAACACTATTTGATATTTTTAGAAAACAAAATATAAATTATGTTGCAATGGAATATCCAACAATATCAAATAAAAATAAAACATGGTTTTATTCTGGAAAAGATGATTTCAAACAGCTGGAAAAAACAGAAAAATTGCTTGAAAAATACGATGTTGTTTATAACCATATATGGAATTTAGATTCAATTGAACATAAATATGGCTTACATAGTGCTGAAGCATTAGAACATATTAAAAAAATTGATTCTTATGTTGAAAAAATAGTATTGAGTCAAAGAGAACCAATTAAAATAGTAATTTTTTCAGACCATGGCGGATGCAATGTTAATCAAACAAAAAATATACTAGATATTTTAAAAGGATTTAATGTAGATTATTTTATTGGTTCAACAACATGCCAGATTTGGTTTAAAGAAGATAACTTAAAAGAAAAAGAGAGACTTAAAAATATTTTAAAAGATCATGATTATTTGATTTATGATAAGAAAAATATTGAAAAAGAGCTAAAAATACCATATAAAAGAGAGTTTGTAGGGGATATTTTAGCCTGGGTAAAGCCAGGGGAGCAAATATACCCTGATTTTTTCAGAGATACAGATAAGGTTAAGTCAATGCATGGATATACTCAAAAAGTTCCTGAAATGGCAGGTATTTTTATTATGAATGGGTTTGACAAAAAAGATAAAAAAAATAAAATAAAAGAAATGATGCTATATGATATCGCGCCTACAATTTTAAAAGGATTTAATATGGAGATTCCTAAAGAGTGGGATGGAAAAGCGAGAGTTTAAGTTAGTATTTAATTGAATTTATTTTCATTCAACCGCTTACACTTCTATTAAATTCATAAATTACTAAGACAGGAGATTGCTGGCCTTGTATTGTTTGACTATATGCTTGAACAGGGACTAGTAAATCTTGGTGATTTTGAGGGTATTCTAAAACCCATTGAGGATGACTTTCAAAAACAGAGAGTATGAAAAATCTTGGATTTAATTTTTCTAATCTATTAATTTCAAAATCAGATTCATTTACACCAAAATCATATGAAGACCTTTCTGAATAGTATTGAATTTGAGGCATTGAAGCAGTTATTACAATATCTTGAGGATTTGAATTTTGTTTTAACCATAATCCTGCTTCTTTTACTTCTGCATAAGAAGTTAACTTATTGTCAATTAAGCCATTTCCAAAAGTATAGTTTGAATAAAATAAAAATATAACTAATACAAAAATAATAAATCCTGCAACTTTTTTGCTTTTAATAAATTTCTCAGACATATTTTCAAGGGTCATGATGGGGGAAAGTGCAATTAAAAATAAAAATGGAAGACAGGGAATAACATATCTTTGTTCAACATAATCTGTAATTCTTCCTAAAATTAAAAATGAAGCAACAATCCATACTAAAATAAATAATTTCTTTTGAAGCTCTTGATTTTGAAATATTTTATCAAAACCTAAGACTAAATCTGAAAAAAAGATGAAAATACCTAGAATAAATAAAATAAATATAATTGGGAACTTATCTGCAGAAAGAATATATGGAAGATTTTTGAAATAATCTAACATTGTTGAAAAAGATCTTTGATCAGCAGCAGTTTGTTCAATGCCTTGTTTTCCAAATCCAAAATAGTGAGCCATAATGTCTGTAACAGGATTTCCGAAATGCCCCCAGTATAAAAATAAAAGAGGAAGTAAAACAAGTGCGAAAATAGCTATAGAAATCCATAATTGCTTATTTTTAACAAATTTGAATTTTTCTTTTGTAAAAGCATAAACTAAAAAAGCAGGAGCAAACATTAAACTCTGCATTCTTGTTAAAGCAGCAAGGGCTAAAAATAATCCAAACAAGTAAATATACTTATTTCCCTGATTTTTAACATATCCTTTCCAAAAAAACAAAGTTGCTGTTAAAAGAAAAAAAGCAGCAGGAATTTCTGTTAAAGTTCTTCCTGTAAAAAATAAAATTGTCCAGGATAAAACCATGCCTATACTTACATATAAAGAAATTTTTTTATTAAACATTTCACTAATTAATAAATAGGTAACTAAAACCAATCCTGTTGAAAATAAAACTGCTACAAATCTTATTCCTGTTTCTCCAAATCCTAATTTAAATAAAAATGCGCAAATTAAAGGAAATAAAAAACCCCTCCTATAGTACCATATATCTAAAAGATTAAGACCAAGACCCCATTGTTTTGCAGTTGCTAAATAACTTGCCCCATCATACCATAGTGGCTGATTCATTGTTTTAAGAAAAATTAAAAATCTAATGACAAAAGCTGCGATTAAAATTAAGATAAAAACTCTGGTATAAGGATCTTTAAACCATGAAGAAATTTTATCTTTAAATTTGTTTTTTCTCTGCTCAATTATTTCGTTAGATTCACTTGAATTTTCCATTAATATTCTTGTATAATTGGGTTTTTATTTATTACTTATATGAGAAAAATTCATTTAAAAGAATTTATGTAGGGGATTTTAGGTGATTATTTTGTGCTTTCTACCCTATCCCATGCATCCACTTTATAGTCTTTTTTTACATATAATTTAAAGAAACTAACTAGCCAGATGTATAATCTAAAAGGAAATAAGCTTAGTGTCCAATAAAACTCTTTAAAACTTTTATGATATGAAAATATTTTATAGCTTTCAAGAATTTCATTTTTCAGTGTTTTCATTCTTGGAACATTTTTTAAATCTGCATATTGAGAAAGAGTTTCATGAGCTTTAGCTGTTCTCTTTTTTTGATCTAAAAAATCTTTTAAATTAGAGGGATATTTAACATAAACTTCTGCTTGAGGAACATATTTTATTTTATAGCCTTTTTGATAAAATAATATCGGGACAATTGTATCTTCTGCTGTTTCCTGAGGAATAGACTTAATAACATTATTTCTAAATGCCCATAAATAACCTGAACATTCTAAAAATTTTCCTTTTTTATTTCTGTCAAATCTTAATCTATGAGCTGCATAGCATAATAAATGAGCCCAGTACCCATATTTATTATCTTTAGAATTTGATGGAACTGGCTGGCCTGTAACACATCCAACTTCTTTATTTTCAAATTCTTTTAAGATTTCATTTATTGAATTTTCAGATGCATAAACATCCCCATCAGTCAAAACAATTATATTTCCTTTTAACTTTGGCAATAGCAAATTTAAAGCAAAAGTTTTGCCTTTTCCAGGGTCTTGAAAAACCTTTATTTTTTTGTTCTTTTTTGCATAGCTTTTTGCAACATCTATTGTTTCTTTATCTGGAGCAGAAACTATTAATTCGTATTTTTCTTTAATATTCTGGCGTGTTATTGCAGATATTGCCTTGCCTATTGTTTCTGGCTCCTTATAGGAGGTTATGATTATTGAGATCATAATCAACAAACTACCGATAGATTTAAATATGTTTTTAGAAAGTTTATTTTATGAAATACCCATTAGATGAGCTAATTGACAAGAAGTCAATAATTCAGCTTAAAACAGAAAGAATTGAAGATAGTACTGACAGGGAAAGATTAAAGGGGGAGTTAAAAGATTATTCTCAAGCTATTGAAGAGTATATTCTAGGGGAGGTTTGCAATCCTGAACAAGTTCAAAATTGGTATAAAAGACTTTATGAAGCAAATGGAAAAACATGGGATTTAGAAGTAAATATAAGAAAAGGCCAGCTCGGGACAATGAGCTTAGAAGAAGTTGGAAGAACTGCAATTAAAATAAGAGAATCAAATGGAGTAAGAGTTAAAATAAAAAGTGAGATTGTAGAAGCAACAGGAATTGGATATAAAGATATTAAGATTAATCATGCTTCTCAATAGTTATAGATCAAAACCATAAAGTTCTTTATCTGCTGTTTTTCTAAAATTTTTATACATTCTTGAATAAGTTTCATTTACTTCTTTGTTTGGAATTTCTAAAAGTTCAATTAATCTTTCTTGAGTATAGACTTCAGGATATTTAACTGCTAATGCAAATAATTTCTGAAGATTTACTCTTTCATTTTTATTTGGAATTTCAATAACAGACTGATCAAAAAAATTATTTCCTATATCTGAAAAATCTCCTTTGTAAACTCCTTCCTTAACACATCTTTCACCTAATTCTGTTTTTGGATAGGGCTGAAATAAACTAACCCAAGAATAATTTGGCTGGCACTGCCTATTTAATTCTAAAGTTTCTAAATCATCTTCTAAACTAGTGAACGGCAAGCCGATTATATTTTGAAGCATTACTTTAATCCCTTTTTCTTTTAATTTTTTAACAGAATCTATTATTTGTTCATTAGTCATATTTCTATTTAATATATTTCTTCTTACATAGTCAGAGCCTGCTTCAGAAGCTATATGAACACTATAACATCCTGCATCTGAAAGAGAATTAATAATTTCATCATTTACTAAATTTGCTCTTAAGTGTGAATGAAATGGCAAATTTATTTTTTGTTTATATTTTTCTGAAAATTCTTTAACCCATTCTTTATTTAAAATAAAAGTATCATCTTGAAAATAAATAAATTTTGTAGGAGATTCTTCAACTACTTGTTTAACTTCGTCTAAAAGATTATCAACAGATCTAAATCTTACTCTTTTTCCTTTATCTTGATATATTTCTGAATAAGATGCATTAAAACAATAAGAACAATTAAATGGGCATCCCCTTGAAGCAATAAAATGTTTTATAGGCCCATCACCAATATTAGGATATTTAAAAACAAGTTCTCTATCTGGAAATGAAATTTCATCAAGATTAGCAATTAAATTTCTAGGAGGATTAGAATAAATTTTATTATCTTTTTTGACCCATAAATTTTGAATATTAGTAATATCCTGTTTTTTTTCAAGTTTATTACATAACTCTGAAAAAGAAAGTTCTCCTTCTCCAATATTTATTGCATCAAAACTTGAATCTTTAAACCATTCTGGAAAAAATGTAGGGTGAGGCCCCCCTGCAATTGAAAATTTATCATATTTTTTTAGTTGGCGATTAGTATTATCAAAAAATTGATGGTCTCCTGTAATCAAGCTATAAGCCAGTATATCTGGAGAAAACTCTTCTACCTTATTTTCTAAATTTTCTGTTGTTAGTACTAAATCTGTTGAATGGCCCTGTTTTTTTAGTGAAGATGAAAGGTACATCACCCCTAAAGGTTCGATATTAAAAGGCTTTGAAATAAATAATACCTTCATGCTAAATGCACAATAATAATGTTTATAAATTTAATAATCTATTTTCGTAATTGTATAAAGGTAACAAAATAACCAATGAAAGCACTAATACTCGCTGGCGGAAGAGGAAGCCGGTTAAACGAATTAACAAAAGACAAAAACAAAAGCATGTTAGAACTATTTGAAAAACCCCTTATTGAGTATAATTTAGGGCATGCTTTTGAAGCAGGTGTTGGCGAGATTATAATTGTTGTGGGTTATAAAAAAGAAGATATTATCAAATATGTAGGAAATAGCTATAAGGGGATAAAAGTCAGCTATGTTGTTCAAAAAGAGCAAAGAGGGGTTGTTAATGCTATTGAAAGTGCAAGAAAAGCAATTGGAAAAAGTGATTTTATTCTTATGCTGGCTGATGAAATAGTTGTTGATGCAAAATTAAAAGAAATGGCTGAAAAATTTAAAAAACAAGAGCTTTTTGGAATTTGTGGAGTAACTTTTGAAACAGATAAATCCAGCATTGGAAAGACTTATTCTTCAATGGTTAATGAAAAAGGAAGAGTTTTCAGGTTAATAGAAAAACCAAGATTCCCAATAAATAACATTAAAGGAACAGGGCATTGTATTTTGAAAAATGAAATTTTAGATTATATTGAAAGAACCCCTATAAATGCAAACAGGGGAGAAAGAGAGTTAGTTGATTTAATTCAGTGTGCTGTTGATGAAGGAAAAAAAGTTTATGTTTATCCTATAACAAAAGCTTATGTTAATGCAAATACACAAGAAGATTTTGATTTAGCAAAAGAAATGATTAAAAAATCAAATCCAAGAGTTTTAATTGTTCATACTCAAATGAAATATTTAGGTGGAGCTGAATTGCTTATTGTAGAATTATGCAACTGGCTGACAAAAAAAGGAGTAAAAAATGACATATTAGCTTTATCAAAATCAAAAGAAGTTGAAAATTCTCTAATTAATACAAATATAATTATCCCAAAGCACAATATTGATTTGTCTCCCCCTGGATTTAAAAATTCTAAAGATATTTTAGATTTTATAAAAGTATATAGAGGAGAATTAAGAAAATTAGCAAAAGAATATGATGTTATTAATTTTCATAATTTTCCTGCAACTTGGACATTATTTCCAAGAAAAAAACCTTGTGTCTGGATGTTAAATGAACCTCCAAATTTATGGAGCAAGCCAAATGCAAGCTTTTCATTGAAAATGCTAAATAAAATAAGAAATTATGTAGATAGAGAAATTATTAGAAATTCAGTAGATATTATTTGTGTTGCAGACGATTTTAACAAAGAAAGAGCAAAAATAAGATATAAGAAAAATCCAAGACTTTTTTATTATGGTGTTAATTATGATTTTTTCTCTAAAGGAAATGCTGAAAAAGCAAGAAAAAAATTTAATTTAAAAAATAAATTTATAGTTATTCAATCTGGAATGCTTACTGAACAAAAAAATCAACTAGAAAGCATAAAAACAATTAACCATGTAAAAAAAGAAATTCCAAATATCTTGCTAGTTTTAGCTGGAAAAGCAGATGAAGATTATAAGAAAAAATTAAATAATTATATTTTAAAAAATAATTTAGAAAAATATGTTTTATTTACAGATAATTTAAACAGAGAAGACTTAAGAGATTTATATGAGGCAAGTGATGTAGGTTTATTTCCTATTGGAAAGCAAGGAGGATGGCTTGCACCATTTGAAATGCTTTGTTCTGAAAATCCAATAATTGTTTCAGAAGATTTAGGTGCTGCTTCTATAATTAAGAAAAATGAATTAGGTAGTGTAACAAATAATTATACAGATGCACTAATTAAAATTTATAAAAATAAACAAGAATATAAAGATCAGGCAAAAAAAGCTGCATTATGGATTAGTAAAAATCTTGGATGGAATGTTTTTGCAGACAAAATGATTAAGGCATATAAAGATGCATGGAAGATGCATCGGGGATAAAAATTTTCTAATAATTTGATGCTCGCTTCGCTCGCATATGATGTGCCTGATGGCAAGATATATGAAATTTTCTAGCAAAAATTACGATTTATTAATAATTCTGATACAGAATTTCTGGGTAGGATTTTTACTAATAAATCGTTAGGAGACGCCAAAAAGTTTTACTCTTACAATAAGTAACGATAATAGAAGAGTAAAACTTTTTCAGTCGACTTAGTATTATCACAAAGTGCTAAATTCTAGTCAATGATTTAATTTTTTACACTCACCTAATTCATAAGCAGGGCATAATGTGCATTGTTTTGGAACTTTGTTTTCTCTGATTAATTTTCTCATTTGCTTGTATTCATCTGAATACCAGATTTCTTTAAATGGTTTTTCAAAAACATTTCCCAGAGCAAGATTTTTCTGCCACTCTCTTGCATTTGCTTCATTTTGGCCACAGCAAGGAGTTACATGACCTGTAACAAAAATAAATGGCATTATGTACTCTTTACAATTTCTTATTGGAGGTTTGCATGAAAGGCCTTCTGCGTCTTGTTTTGCAGACATATTAACTGTTATTGGAATTTTGTATTG
Source organism: Nanobdellota archaeon (assembly GCA_030647965.1). GTDB lineage: Archaea > Nanobdellota > Nanobdellia > Pacearchaeales > GW2011-AR1 > JAUSIT01. Next base: position 44,251 of record JAUSIT010000028.1, read on the forward strand.
TGCAGCCCTTTCATTAATTTTTCTTACATATTCCTGATCAATTTTAACTTCATATTTTTTTGCTTCTTTATATCCATGAAGCAAAGGAGTTACTAGTATCTCTCCAACTTCTGTATCTAAAGAATGAACCATATCAATAAAATCTAGTATTTCATCTTTTGATTTACTTGTAACAATATAATGAAAATTAATTATTGGAAATCTTTTTTTCATTTGTTTTTTCAACTGAACAAATGTTTTAAGATTTTTTATTAATTTATCATAATCACTTCCAACACAAATTGATTCAAAAGATTTTTTTGAAGCACCATATACTGAAAGAAATTGAAAGTCAGGCCCAACTTCAATTAATTCTTTTATTTGCTCATCATTTTTAAAATGAGAAAAGTGGTCAAAGACTTCTATTATTGTTCCTCTTGATTTTGCATAGGCCATCATTTTATGATAGTCTGGATTTAAATAAGAAGAACCTATTCCGGTTAAGCCCAACCATTTTGGTCTTCCAAAATCATCCATTATTTTTCTAAATTGTTCAAAAGTCATATTTTTTGAAGGCTCTTTCCAATAAGTATGCTCGCAGCACCGACAACGGAAATTACAAACTGTTGTTGGTTCTATTTCTAAAAAAGGAAGAAATAAATCAATTCCTAATTTTGGAAAAAGTTTGTTTAATAAAAAAGAAGAGGATTTTCTATTCCACCATAATGGATAAACCCAAAACATATTATATATTTCTCTGAATTTTCGCTCTAATATAAAATTAGACAGCATTTTCATTTTATGTGTAAAAGACATTGATGGCATAAAAGAAATAAAAAAAAGATGTTTATAAAGATAATTGAACTATTATGAATATCTAAATATTTTTAAAGAGAAATATACATTTTTTTCCATGGAAAATACACAATCTAATAAGGTTTTGGTAACTGGTGGATGTGGCTTTTTAGGAAGTCATATTTGTGAAATGTATATAAAAAAAGGCTGGGAAGTTATTGCTTATGACAACCTTGCTAAACATGAATTTGCAAGAAACACATATATGAAGCCAGAAGCAAGATATCATAATCAAAAGCTATTGGAAAAACTTGGTGTAAAAGTTGTTGTTGCAGATATAAGAGATAAAGAAACTTTAATGAAATGGGCTGAAGGATGCAATTATATATGTCATACTGCTGCACAACCAACAATGACTATGTCTTGGGAAGATCCTGTTTTAGATTTTACAACAAATGTTGTTGGGACTTTTAATGTTTTAGAAGCAGCAAGAAAATTTAATATTCCAATTGCATCATGTAATTCTGTTCATTGTTATGGGCCTGATAAAATTAATTCTGAACTAACAGAAAAAGAAACAAGATATGTAAGAAACCCAGTTACAATAAATGAAAAAGAGCCTTTATTACAAGGAGTTGTTACACCACTTCATGCTTCAAAATCTTCTGCAGAGCATTATATTCAGTGTTATATTGATACTTTTAAATTAAAAGCAGCTAGTTTTAGATTAACAGGAATTTATGGGCCAAATCAGTTTGGTGGAGAAGACCATGGATGGGTTGCAAATTTTGCAATTAGAAATGTTTTAGATATGCCCTTGACAGTTTTTGGAACAGGAAAGCAATTAAGAGATATTCTTTATGCAACCGATGTTGCAGAAGCTTTTGATGCTTTTTATGAAAATCAAAAACCAGGAATTTATAATATTGGTGGCGGAGAAAAAACAATGATTTCCCTGATAGAATGTATTAAAATGATTGATGAAATAACAGGCAAAAAATCAAATGTAATTTTTGATAAAGACAGATTTGGAGATTTAAGATATTATGTTTCAGATATAAGCAAAGCAAAAAAAGAGCTTGGATGGGAGCCAAAAGTTCTTCCAAGAGAAGGTATTGAAAATCTGATTAAATGGATTAATCAAAATAGAAATTTATTTATCTGAACTAAACCGGATTAATTTATAAACTAAAAATTCTGAAATTATCTATGGCTAAACTAGTGTTAGTAAATGCTGGCAAAAAATATGAATATGGGGTTCATGAACCATTGCACTTGTTAGGATTAGCTGCTTATGCAAAAAAGTTTGGACATGAAGTGCATATTCTTGACCAAATAGCAGGAGAAAATGTTTTTGAAAAAATTCAAAAACTAAATCCTGATTTTGTAGGAATTACTGCAACAACTGCAGTTATAACTGATGCATATGAAATAGCAGATTGGTGCAAGAAAAATAATTTTAAAACAATTATTGGCGGAGTTCATGTAAGTGTTATGCCTGAAGAAGCAAAAGAACATGCTAATTTTGTAGTTAAAGGAGAAGGAGAAGAAGCCTTAGTAAGTATTATTTCTGGAAAAGAGAAAGAAGGAATAATTCCCGGAAGTTGTATTAAAGATTTAGATTCTTTGCCTAAAATAGATAGAGATTTAATAGACATGAAATACTATCAAAAAGGAAAAGATAGGACTCCTGGAACACATCTTCATTTTGTTCCACCAAATACAAAATTAAATTCAATAATTGGAACAAGAGGTTGTCCTTTTAATTGTATTTTTTGCCATAATAGCTGGAGGGGGCTTCCAGTAAGAATGAATTCTGCTAAACATATAATTGAAGAAATGAAAGAACTAGAAGAAAAATACCAAACAGAAGCTGTTTTTTTTATGGATGATGATTTTTTATTTAGCAAGCAAAGAGTAAATGAATTTTGTGATCTTTACAAAAAAGAAGGATTAAAAATAATTTGGGGATGCCAATCAAGAGTAACTGCTGTTGATGAAGAAATTTTAAAAAAACTAAAAGAAGCAAATTGCAAACAAATTACATTTGGCTTAGAATCAGGTTCTCAAAGAATTCTTGGAATTTTAAAAAATAATAGAACAACTGTTGAACAAAATAAAAATGCAATAAAACTGGTAAAAGAAGCTGGAATTCTTGCTTGTGGATCATTTATGATAGGAAATCCTGGAGAAACAGAAGAAGAAATTTTAGAAACTAAAAAATTCATTATTGAAAATGATTTAGATGGTTTTGGCGTAAGTGTTACAACCCCTTTCCCAGGAACTAAATTATGGGAAATGTGCAAAGAAAAAGGAATTATCCCTCAAAAAATTGATTGGGCTAATTTTAATCTTTCTAAGCTTACATTTGCACTAAATGATATTCCTCCTGAAAAAATGGAAAAAATAAACCAAGATTTTCTTAATCTTGTTTTAGAAAGAAATCCTGGAATGGCTCCAAAAAATATTTTAAAAGTTGCATTAAGACATCCTAAAAAAGCAATTACTAGGCTAATTAAAAATCCAAAAGCAGTTATAACTATTTTTAAAAGAATATTTAAGAAAAATGGAAAGACTCAAACTAATTAAAATTGCACACTGTTCACATTCTTACTTTTTAGGAGAAGGTGAAAGGGATTTGAAAAAACTTGTTTTAAATGATTGGTATGCAAAAACTGCAAGGCAGATAAAAAAATATAATCCTGAAATAGAAATTGAATGCTGGGCTCCTGAAAAAATCTACAAAAAAGATGAAGAGTTCATTGATGCAGAGATAAAATATAGATTTTTTCCTGTAACTTTTTCTCCTGTTTATGCTCTTGATTTCTCAATACCTATGCTTAAAGAACTTAAAAAAGAAATAGAAAAAAGCAAAAAAGAAAATTATAAATTAATTATCCATATCCATGAAATCCATAATTTGCATGGGCTTTTAATTGCAAGTTTTTTTGGCAAAGAAAAATTGATTGTTCAGCACCATGGTGGAAGCTGGCCCATGAAACATTTAATGCAAACAAAAAGATACAAACTGTTCTTTCCATTATTTATTTTAGGTCAGATTTGGGAAAATATTGTTTTAAAAAATATAAAATGCTTTTTTGTGCTAAGTAAGGATGAAATGAATTATCTAAACAAAGTTGCTCCTAAATCTAAAGTTATATTTCAAACAATGGGAATTGAAGATGAATATTTTAAAACAATTGATAAAAAAACAGCAAGAAAAAAATTGCATTTAAAACAAGATAAAAAAATATTATTATTTCTAGGAAGAATTAATCAGGTAAAGGGAGTTGGAACATTACTTGAAGCAATGCTTAAATTAAAAGATAAAAAAGATATTGAATTAAAAATTGCAGGATTTGGGCCAGAAGAAGAAAAATTCAAAAATTATGTTAAAGAAAATGAATTGAAAAATGTTGAATTTTTGGGCGGAGTTTTTGGAGATAAAAAGTTGTTATATTTAAGCGCAGCAGATGCTTTAGTTCTTCCTTCATCAAAAGAAGGTGCTCCTGTTTCTGTTATGGAAGCAATGGCTAAAAATCTGCCTTCAATTGCAACAAATGTTGGAGGAGTTTCTTTAATGATTGAAAATGGGCAAAATGGCCTAGTAATAAATCCAAGAAAACCTGATGAAATAGTTAATGCAGTAAATGAAATACTGGCTTGGAAAGGCAAAAACATAAGAAAATACGCTGAAAAATATAAATGGAAAGAAATTATAAAAAATACTGTTGAAAATTACAAGATCATATAGATTAATTAAAAAGCTTATTGATAAATTCTTTTTTCAAGTTTTCTTCACTATACTCTTTTATAATAAATTTTCTTGATTCTAAAGAGATTTTTTTCTTTTGTTTTTCAGAAATTTCAAAGAATTTTTTAATTTCATTATTCATGGATTCATAATTTAGTTTGCTTTTGATTGCAGATTCTAATGTTCTTAATGATTTAATATCAGAAACTAAGGTTGGAAGGCCACAAGACATTGCCTCTCTTGGAACAAATCCAAATGATTCTATTCTGCTTGGAAAAATACACAAATCAGCAGAATTATAATAATCTACAAGTTCTTCATGTTTTTTTGAATTTAAATGAATTAAATTCTGTAAATTCAAATTCTTAAAATGATTATCATTAATCTCTCCAATTAAAACAAAAATTTTGTTAGGATTATTTTTAATTAATTCTAATGATATATCAGAACCTTTCATATATTCTATTCTCCCAACATATAGAATAATTTCTTTATTTATGGGTAAACCTAATTTTTTTCTTGCTGTTTTTTTATCTTTTGGAACAAATAGTTTAGTATCTATTGTTAGAGGAAGATAATCTAAATTTTTAATTAAATAAGAAAAATTCTTTTTATAAAATTCATAAATGTCTTTTGAACAAAATAAAATTTTTTTAGGTAAAAAGCTTAATGGTAAAAAAAACAAGGCTTCAAAAAAAGATTTTATTTTATATTTCTTATTGCTTACTTTAAAAGATTCAATAGGATCTCCTACTTGAAAACAAATAAAATCTCTTTTATTAAAAAGTGATGAAAAAGACATAGCA
>JAUSIT010000032.1 GCA_030647965.1 Nanobdellota archaeon
AAGATGCTTATGATTATGTAATTGTAGCAATGCCTTATTCAGCAAGTGTAATAAATGAATCTGCAGATGTAAGAATGAAAATACCTGCATTATATGATGAAGATAATAATTTAGCATGGAATTCATCAAATGGCGGTACAACCGCTAATTTACCTGTAGAATATATTGAAAAAACAGCTAATTACAATTCAACAGGATATAGTGATTTCCTAGGTTCAACAGGACTTAATTGCAGTAAAACAGATAGTAATATAAGCAATTTCTATTGCTTTATTAATACTTCAACTAATATGATTTATATGAAGGTTCCTCACTTCTCAACAATTGAACCAAATATTGTTGGAACTGCTTCAGCCACATCAACAACAACTACTACAACAAGTGGTGGTGGTGGATTAGCAGAAGTTTCATTTTGGTCTTCAACAATTGTTATGACTAATGAACAATTTACAAATGGATATACAAAAGAAATGCCTGTTAAAGCAAGATTTAGATTTACAGTAAATAGCGAACAACACACTGCAGGAATTATAAGTTTAACAACTACAACTGCAACAATAAATATTTCATCAACCCCTCAACAAGCAACTCTTTCAATAGGGGATACAAGAAAGTTTGATGTTAATGATGATAAATTTTATGATGTTATAATTACACTAAATAGTATTGCTAGTGCAAAAGCATCTTTAACAATAAAATCAATACACGAGGCAGTTACAACTACTACGCAAGCACAAGAAACATTAAAAGAAGCTGCTGCAACAGGCGGACAAGAAACAGGAACTGAAATAACAGAATCAACCCCCAAGAAGGATTATACTTTAATAGGAATATTAATTACTTTATTAATAATTGTTGTTGCAGTTGTTTTATTAATTAGAAAAATTAGAAATGATAAATGGATTTCATTAAAAACTCAAAAGAAAAAGAAAGTTTATATTAAACTTTAAAGTTTGAGGATTAACTTATATAATTTCTAATTTTTTAATTTATAGCTTCAAATCAAATTGAAGCTATAGCTTTATTTATAAATCAGTTTATTGTAAGATAAATATGGGGAAAAAATACCTTTTATTTTCATTAGATGATGAGAAATCAAAATACCTAGCAGAAATACTTGGAAATAAAAGCTGTAAAAGGATAATTGACCTTATTGCAGAAGAAAAGCAAACAGAAACAGATATTTCAAAAAAACTTAGTATGCCTATTAATAGTGTTGAATATAACTTGAAAAAACTTATTTCAGCAGGGATTGTTGAAAAATCAAATGATTTTTTTTGGAGTGTTAAAGGCAAAAAAATTCCAGTATATCAACTTTCAAATAAAGATATAATAATTTCTCCTAAGAAAACAAAATATAATATTTTAAAGAAATTTGTGCCTGTTGTTTTTATTTCAGGGCTTGGAGCACTAGCAATAAAATTCTTTTCAGATCAGACAATCAATAATGTTTCAGAAAGAGCAGTTGCATCTACTCCCCTAATGTCTGGAGCAGAAAGAGCAAGTGAGAGTTATTTAACTAATACTTCATTTAATATTTTTAATTCAAGTCCTGAAATATGGTTTTTAGCAGGAGCTTTGTTTTCTTTAGCAATATTTATAATTATCAATAAACTTATTGAAAGGAGGTCTAATCTATGAAAAATTCAATACAAATAACGCTAATTGTGGCAGCTACAGCAATTATTATTGCTTTAATGGGTATTTATGTATATAATCAGCAAATGCCCTCTTCAAACACTGTTTCTGTAACAGGAGAGTCATCAATTAATGCTGTTCCTGATTTAGTTACAGTTTATTTTTCTGTTGAAACAGAAGCAAAAACAAGCCAAGAATCAAAAGACAAAAATTCTGAAATTGTTGATAAATTAACCAATAATTTAATACAATGGGGTTTTGAAAAAAAAGACATTGTTACTGAAAATTATAATATTTATCCAGATTATAGTTGGGTAAATAATCAACAAGTGCTAAAAGGCTATAAAACAGTGCATTCAATTAAAGTAGAACTTTCTGCTGATAAAACAGAAAAAATTGGAAATGTAATTGATGCAGGCGCTGATGCAGGAGCTTTAATCAGTTATATTAACTTTGAATTAAGCCCTATGAAACAAAGTGAGTATAAAGCACAAGCACTAGAAAACGCAGGTAGAGATGCTAAAACAAAAGCAGCAGCTATTGCAAAAGGACTTGGAAAAAATGTTGGGAGTATAGTTTCAATAACTGATTCAAGTTTTGACTATTATCCATGGAGATTATATAGTTCTGCAGAAGCTGGTGCAGGAAAACTAGATTCAACAGGTATAGAAAGTGCAAAAACAGCAATAACAAATATACAACCTGGTGAAAAAGAAATAACTGCTAGAATTAGTGTTGTATACAAACTAAAATAAATTATTTATTTTTTTTCTTCTTTTTGTTCTTTTTTTATTTTCCCTTCTTGCCAGTCTTTTAATACTAATCTGGCAGTTCTATCTGTATCTATTTCTCCTTTTTTGATTAAAAAGTTCTTTTTTCTTCCAAGTTCTTCAAGCAATACATCTATGCTTCCATTAGCATTAATACTGTAAAAAGCTTCTATTTCTTTTGAAAAGCCAGGCATTAAAGAATCAACCATCATTTCAGGATCTTTTACCTTGTCATAGTTTCTTACTCCGATTTTTGTATGTTTTTCAAGAGCAGATTGATTTATAGAAGAGTATTCTAAGTCAGGAATTACTCCAGGAGTATCTAAAATTAATATGCCTTCTGCTAATTTGATTTTTTGTATTCCCTTTGTAAAACCTGATTCAGAAGCAGTTGGTGCTGAAGGTTTACCTGTAATAAAATTAATTATAGAACTTTTTCCTGTATTTGGATAGCCAATAATTCCTACTTGAATTCGTTCATATCTAGAATCAATTGATTTTGCCATAATTTTTATTCTATCTCTTAGTGATTTTCCCCCAATCCTTTTTGTGCATGAAACAAGAACATAGGGGTAAAGATTTTCTTTTTTTAATTTTTCTTTTGTTTCTTCTAAATTTACTAAATCTATTTTATTTACAACATAAATAATCTTTTTATTTTGTTTTTTCATCATTTCTTCAAGTTCTAGATTTCGTGTTTCATTTATGAATCTTGCATCTAAAACTTGCAGAATAATATCTGAGATTCTAACTACTTCTTTTACTACACTAGGAAATTTAGACCTCTGTTTTTTAATATTCTCTATATTTCCTGTTCTTCTTGAAGAAAAGCTATATCTTACTCTCATTGTAAAGACATAAAGAAATTAGTGTTTAATAATTATCTCCTTTTTGTTAAATAAACTACTATCTAACCTTATTGGGAAAATATTGTGCTTCGCAAGATTTATGAAATCTTCTGGCGACAAAAGATTTTACTCTTGCAATAAGTACTCGATATAGAAGAGTAAAATCTTTTGAATTAACTTTTATTAATAAATCGTTATTGTTGCCAGACAATTATATTATTCTTGTTCAGCGAACAAACTAATTCAACGGAGTTGTATGTTAAGTTTGATAATTTGCTTAAATTTTTTCATCCTTGAAGCTTGTGAAGATTTTATAGCCATGTAATCTTGCATTTACTATGAATTTGTTTATTCTTGATTCAGGAATGTCATAATCTTTTAAAACCCTACTAAAAATTTCTATTGAAGTTTCAAACTCATCAGGAATAACTTCATCTGCACCTAATCTTTGAAGAGGCTTTATTTCTTTAATAAATCTAGTTCTTGCAATAATTTTAGCTTTGGAATTTAAATCTCTGCATGCTTTTACTATTCTTCTTGTTGAATCAGAATCATTTATTACAATTACAATAACTTTTGAGGTTGCAATATCTGCTTGTTTTAAAACTTCTTCTTGAACAGCATCACCATAGTATATTTTTTCTCCTTTTAATCTTTCTTTTTTTACTGTTTCAGGGTTCATTTCAATTATAGAGTAATCTATTTTAGCAGATTTTGCTGCTGATGCAACACTTCTTCCACTATTTCCAAAACCAATAATAACTAAATGATTTTTTAAATGAATATGCTTTGTTTTCGTTTCTGCTAAATTTAAATCAAATTTTTTAAAAAATTTAATCTTTGAAGCAAAATCAGCTATTTTTGGTGCAAACATCATAATAAATGGTGTTAGTATCATTGATAAAATTGAAATAGACAAAAATAATTGATAGATTTCATTAGATATAATGCCTGAATCAAATCCTGCTTTTGAAAGAACAAATGAAAATTCTCCAATCTGACTTAATGAAAATCCAACTAAAATAGAAGTTCTAAGAGAAAATTTTATTAAAAGAGAGACTAAAATACAAATAAGAGTTTTTAATAAAATTACTGCAATAGTCAATGAAAATACTAAAAGAAAATTACTTATGAAAATTTTTGAGTTTAATAACATACCAATTGATATAAAAAAGAAGCTTGTAAAAACATCTCTAAATGGAAGAATATTACTTAGTGCTTGACTACCATATTCTGATCCAGATAAAATTAAACCTGCTAAAAATGCCCCTAATGCTAGAGAAAGTCCTGCAGAAGAAGTAAGCCATGCAACTGCAAAACAAACAACTATAACAGATAATAAGAAAATCTCTCTACTTTGCATTTTTGCAACTTTATAAAATAATTTTGGAATAAGCCATCTTGCACAGATTATTACTAAGGTAATTATTACAATACCTTTGATAAATATATTAAAGAAAGTAGATGAAATGCTTTGTTGGTTTTGTCCAGAAAGAATAGGAATAACTAATATCATTAAAACAGCAATTATATCTTGAAAAATTAAAATTCCTAAAGAAGCTTTTCCATGGGGGCTATCAACTTCAAATTTTTCTTGTAAAATCTTCATTACAATAGCAGTACTGCTTAATGAAACTAAAAATCCGATTAAAATAGATTCATTGGTAGAATAATTAAAATATTTTAGTATTAAAAAAGTAAATAAAATTGTTAAAAATACTTGTAAAAATCCCCCAACAAAAACTGCTTTTTTAGATTTTAATAAATCTTTAAGTGAAATTTCAATGCCAATTGTAAAAAGAAGAACAATAATACCTATTTGAGCCAACATATCTACTTCTGCTAAATTAGTAATTAATCCAAATCCATGGGGGCCTGCTAAAATTCCTGTTATTAAAAATCCAACTACTGAAGGAATTTTTGATTTATATGCTAATAGGGAAATAGAGATTGCTAATGCAAAAACAATTACTACACTTTTTAATAAAAATACTTCCATTTGCCCTCTTGTAATATTCAATAATAAAACATATTTAAATGTTGCTCAAGAGATTTTCAATTAGAAGTTAAAAAAAAGAAAAAGAAAAAGAAAAAAATTAAACTAGATTTAATTTCGTGCTAGTTTGAAAACGTTCTTTATAGCTACGATTATTGTTGCTGGTGTGAAAATTGCTAATAAAGCAACTAAGATACCACTTAATTGTTCTATTGAACTTACTACACTTTGTCCTAATGCAGCTGCAATTATTAATACAGTACCAGACATAAGGAAAGGTTGTGTTTCTGCGTCAGCAATATTCAATAATCCTACTAAAATTCCAATAGCTACTAAGACATACACGAATGTTGGACTTAAACTGCCCATAAATCCTAGTACTACTGCAAGGATTACTCCTATTAAGAAAGCCCAGCTTCCTATTAGATTTGATTTATTTTTTGCCATTTCTACCTCCTTTTTCTAATAATCTGATAAATATATATTATTTTTTAGTATATTTAAATATATCGATGTCTCTCCTCGATAAAAAAATTGCCAAAAATTCTATATATATTTGGCAATTTTAGTATTCCCAAATTTTACCCTATTAAAGCAAGAAGATTAAACCAAAATTTAGAAATTAAAAAATAAATTACAAATTAAATCTCTCGTTATATTAATAAATATGAAAAATATGAAATAATATGGCAGAAAATATTTTTATAATAGAACATCTTGAACCAAAATTATGGAAATGGTGTTTATTTGAATATAATCATATTTCAAAAATTGTTGGAAAGCAAAATCTTTGGTTTACAAATATAAAAAATAA
>JAUSIT010000033.1 GCA_030647965.1 Nanobdellota archaeon
TTATTTTTATCTTGGCGGTATCTTCAATCACATCACCTGTTTTGTCGGGAAGCAGCCTCATGTTGTGAATGTCCATTCCCTGAATCTCTATTTCTACCTTTCTAATGCTTGAATGGTTTGGAGTCAAAACAATTGTCTTATGGTCTGGCCCCCATTTCTTTTCAAATGTTCCTAAGGTATAATTAAATTTAGACAGAGGGATATTTGGGATAGAAGAACGATCTATTTTTAAATAGATTAAATAGTCTCCATAGGTCATTATAGGTATTGTGCTTTTTCCTTCTTTCTCGCTTTCTCTTTCAAAAGCTTCTAAATCCTTTCTATGAATATAGTAAAGACTATCTTCTTTGTTTATGCAATTTGTTATCTCGTCCAGTTTGTCTTCTTTTGTTTGTTCCATTTTATTTACCTAAAACCTGATTTATTGAATCTCCAATATCTCCAATTATATTTTGGTGCCATGTCCAGCAGAGTGCGCTTCCATCACTATCAATTCCAATATCACAATTAGTTCCTATTTCTGCAGCCTGTGAACTTCCAACTAATCCCCATATAAGCAAAACTAAAAGAATAATTCCAACCCAGATTAATATAGTAAATTTTTTCATTTTATGCATTCCCAATTTTATCCCCTATTTTTCCTAAATAAATCATTTTTTGGATTTCTACCAATTAAATAATAAATTATTGCAGTGATTATGCTGAAGAATAATGCACATACTATCCAAAGCACTTTCATACCATCAGATAATCTTTTATTATTTACAACTACATTATAAATAACCCATATTGCAGATATAATAGCTATAACTCCTAATATTGTACTGAAAACCATTGTCTAAATTTAAAATTTAAAAAATGTTTAAGCCTTTTTAATAGTATGAGCTATTACTGAAATTATAAATAATATTACAAAGATTATTGTTAACCATCTAGCCATTGTAAATGAAAATCCTGAAATTAATCCAAATCCCAATACTCCTGCTATAATTGCAATTATTAAAAATAATATTGCTAAAATTAACCAACCTGCTGTAGCTTTTGTGTTCATTTTTATATTCCTCCAATCATGTTAAAAGTAATTATGATTATATATACCTGCGCTGTATGAAGACATACTCTTATTTTGAAGAGTTAAATTTTACGAAAATCCACCTATTTCTCATATTATATATAGGATATAGTAATTATATAGAATAAGAAAATAAAATTTTATTTAAGAAGCATCTGCAGATATTAAAGACCACCAAGGTTTGTGCTCGCTTATAACTTTTCCTGTTTCAGCGTCAATATTTGTTTCTATATTCATCTTTGCCTTAAATAATCCAATAATTTTTACATTTTTTTGTGCCTTTACCTGATATACTACTTTAGCATCTGTTCCTGTTCCTACTTCTTTTAATGTAATTGTGCAGTTATTGTCTTCTGTGCAGACTTTTAACTTTAATCTTGCAATAGCTGTTTCAGAAGCTGTAACAGGCATAATTTTAATTTCAGATTTTATGCCGTTTGATTGAGTTACACTTAGAGTGTTTCCTTTAACTTCAACAGGAAGGTTTGTTTCAACTTTAACACTGCCAGAATTTAATCTTGTCAAACCATTAACAGAACTAACTTCAGTAGTTTTACCATCTTTTATTATTTTAACAACTCCAGCGCCGATAGTTGTAGTTTCTTTAGGAGTGGTAGTTGTATTTTTAGGTGAACTAGTTGTTCCAGTATTTGTTCCAGTATTTGTTCCAGCAGAATTACTTCCTCCAGAAGAGCTAGTGCTTTCACTTCCTCCAGATGAAGTTGTTGGAGTTGGGTTTGGAGTTGGTGTTACTACCACATTGTTAACAATAGTATTAGCATCTAAAGTAACTGCTGTTTGTGCTAGTGCTTTTCCGTTTAGTGTTGCACCAGTATTTAACACAATTGCTGTTTGAGATAATATATTTCCATTAAATTGAGATGTTGTTCCAAGAGTTGTTTGACCGCCAACTTGCCAGAAAATATTCTTTGCTTGTGCTCCACCACTTAAAGTAATAATGGCACCATTGCCTACTGTAAGATCTTGAGCTATTTGAAATATAAAAATATCATTTGCACCACCAGAAAGAGTAACACCATTATTAATTATAACTCCAGTACCCCACTTATAAAGTCCTGGTGTTATTGTTAATCCACTAATATCCCCAGCACCAAGTTCAGTAGCAGTAGGAAGCGTTCTTCCAGCAGCATCAGTGTATGCTGTTTCCATATCACTTATAGCTGTAGTCATTTTAGTTGGAGTAGGAGCAGTATAATCTGCTGCATATATTTTTCCAGTAACTAAAGATGATGTTGCAAATTGATTTGAAGAATCCATTATTGGTCCAAATCCTGTAATTGCAGTGCTACCAATTGGGCTTACACCAATATTTCCGATAATTGAAGTGCTTCCAGTTGTTGAAATTCCTGATTTTGATAATATAACAAAATCGCCTGCTGTTCCAAGATTTACTGCGGTTTGTGCAGCACTAACAAAAAACATGGATAAAATAATTGTAATTGAGAAGAGTGCGAAAATTAAAAATTTAGATTTATTTTTTTCCATTTTATTTTTTATTTAATTAATTTGATGGTTATTAAAGATTAAAAGGGGTATATATAGATGCGCTGTATGACTTCATACTTCTTTAAAATTTCTGATCTCCGCAAAAATATAATTTTTCATTTATTATTTTATCATCCTTCCAGTGTTGAACATTTACACGGTAAATTATTTTCTTTTCTCCATCTTTATTTTCAATATTTATAGCCCATTCTGTTACTGAAACATTATCATCAATTCCCCCAAAAGTAACTGATTTTATTTCAGCACTGTTTAATTTTTCTATTTCCTGAAGAAAAATCATTTCTCTTTTTCTATTCTGCTCTTTTCCAGTTATGGGATGATTTCCATTCACTTGTATAATTACCTCTTCACCGTAATATTTTTCAAAGGCCTCCATAATCTTGCCCCCTTTAATTAATATATTCAATTTTTCTACGTTATTTTTTATTTTAGTCATTTTATTTTAAGAAAAAAAAGTAATAAGCTCCAGCTGCTAAAACTGCTAATATTAATAGGGATATTGCTAAAGTTCTCCATGGATTTCTATCATTTATTTTTCTTCTATTAGAAGTCATTTCATCATTTCTTAATCTGTTCTCTTCCATAGTCTTATCTGCTTTATTTCTTCTTTCTATAGTTAATTCATCATTTTTGATTCTATTCTCTCTTATTGTTTCGTCTTCTATTTCTCTCCTATTTACTGTTGCTATATCGTTTTTTGTTCTTTGTGCGTTTGCCATTTTATTTTTTCTTTGATTAATTTAATTATAATCCTATTAAAGATTAAAAAGAGTATATAGTCTAATGTAGTAGCCTAGTATAACTGTTGTATGAGAAGATACATTATTTTATAAAAATTATACTACTTTTTCAGAATGATCCCAAAGAATATTATATAAATCAAGGTATTCTTTTGCAACAATATCATTTTCTATTACAATTGTGTAAATTGGATCAATCCAAAGAGTAATATAAACTGCGTCATTACAGACTATTTGGGTTATTTGGGAAGTTTTTGATTGCTGACTTTTAGGCAAAAGCCTTGCTTCTGTAAATTTTAGATTACTAAGTGTTTTAATTTCTTCATGAGGAAATTTGTAAAAAAGCATTTTAAGTTCAATGTGTTTTTTTATTCTTTCAAGATGAAAAGAATTCATCAATCTATCATTTAGGATATTAATTATATTTTCATTTTCTGCAAGACCATATATCCAAACCTCTGATTTTTTTTCTAAAAGCCCAAATAAAATACTTTTTACAGTATTTAATCCTTCGAGAGTATAAACTTTTGGAGTCTGGCCTGGAACATATGTTGTTTTTATATAGTTCATAGCTATTTTTAGGTTTTCTAATTTATCTTTTTCTTCATTAATAATTAAATCTGTTGACAAAGCAGCAAAAACCTGCTTTCCTTCTTTATTAGATAAATAAACAAGATTTCTTTCCTTAAGTTTTGTTAGAGTATCATATACATTGGCCCTATGCATCTTAGTCCTTTTTGAGACTTGTGTTGCAGTAGATTCTTTATTTTTTAGAAGATCTAAATAAACCATTGTCTGCATTTTAGGTATACCTATTGATTCAAAAGATTTTAATATATGTTCTTCAGTCATAATATTTTTAAGATAATTGAGTATATAACATTTTATTAGATTTTAATACAAAAAAATAGGGCATATAACAGCAAACCTTATAAATACATTTTTGGCTACACTACAATAGAATATAAATGATTAAATAATCTTAATCTAATACTATAAAATGGAAGACATGCAACATCAAGTAATGGGATATGACAGAACAGCAACTATGTTTGCTCCAGATGGACATATATTACAAGTAGAGTATGCAGAAAAGACAGTTAGACTTGGGAGTGCATCTATTGGAATTGTATGTAAAGATGGAGTTGTTATTGTTTCTGACAGAAGAACAAGAGATAAATTAGTTATTGGAGAGTCTGCAAATAAAATTTATGAAGTTGACGAACATATTATGGCTACTGCTTCTGGGATTATATCTGATGCAAGAGTTTTAATTGAAAAAGCAAGAGTTATTTCTCAGCAACACAGAGTTACTTATGATTCAGAACCAAATACAGAATCAATTGTAAAGGAAATTGCAGATATTAAACAGCAATTTACACAATATGGCGGAGGAAGACCGTTTGGAGTTGCACTAATGGTTGCAGGATTTAACAGCAAACCAGAACTTTTTACAACAGATGTAACAGGAAATTATTTGGAATATCATGCAAATGCCATCGGAGAAAATGATGAAAAGTTAAAAGAAAAATTAAGAGAAAAATATAATGAAAATTTAACATTAAATGAAGGAATGAAACTTGCACTTAGCATATTCAAAGAAACTTTAAAAGAAGATTTTAATATATCTAGGTTTGATATTTGTATAATCGATAAGAATAAAAAGATGAAAAGATTTATTGAAAGAGATTTAGAAGCATATAAATAATAAGACTATTTAAAAAAAGAGATAAAATGACTCAAACAACTGCAAGAATTAAAAGAGGGGGAAAGAATTTTGAGATTTTAATTGATTTAGACGAAGCTATCAAAGTAAAAAATGACAAGGGAAATATTAATGCTGCTGTTATAACTAATGCTGTTTTTCATAATTTAAAATCAGGTGAGCAAGCAAGCACTCAAGATTTAAAGAAATTTTTTGATACAGATGTTTTTGAAAATATTTGCTTGAAAATAATTAAAAATGGAGAAATTGAATTTCCAAAAGATTATTTAAAAGCAGAACAAGATAAAAAATACAAACAAGTTGTTGATTTTCTTATTAAAAATGCAGTTGACCAGCACTCAAGACCTTTTACACCTCAAAGAATTATGAAAGCTTTAGAAGAAGCTCATGTTAATGTAAAAAATAAGCCAATTGACTCTCAAATTTCAGAGATTATTGAACAACTTCAAAAAATTCTTCCAATGAAAATTGAAATGAAAAAATTAAGTGTTTCTATACCTGCACAATATACAGGAAAGGCTTATGGAATAATACATGAATATCTTGAAAAAGAAGACTGGCTTTCAAATGGGGATTTGCAGGCAACATTAAATATGCCTTCTGCAATGGTATTTGACTTTTATGATAAGTTAAACGCAGTAACTCATGGAAGCGCGCTTTCTGAAGAGATAAAAAAAAGTTAAAACATAGTTTTAAAAACCATGTTTCTTAATAATATTTGAACGAGAGAAAAAACTTGAGTATTAAGATGGAAGAAAGAAAAATTGTTGTACCGGGCGAAACTATTGTTACTGGAGAAGATTTCTTACCTGGCGACGGAACAAGAAGAGAAAATGATGATATTGTAGCAGGCAAATTTGGGCTTTCTGATATTTCTGACAGACTTGTAAAAGTTATACCTTTATCTGGAGTTTATATTCCTAGAAGAGGAAACACTGTAATTGGCCAGATTGTAGATATTACTTTTAATGGATGGTTAATTGATTTTAATGGACCTGCAAATGGATTTTTATCACTTTCAGAAATTCCAAGATATATTAGCAAAGATGAAATGAGAGATTATTTGGATTTTGGAGATGTTGTTATTGCAAGAATTTGGAATGCAAAAGGAAAAGGAATTGATTTAACTTTAAAAGTAAGAGGTTTAGGACAATTAGAAGGCGGAATGTTAATGAAAATAAATCCTAACAAAGTTCCAAGAGTTATTGGAAAAGAAGGAAGTATGGTAAATTTAATAAAAGAAGCAACAAATTGTGAAGTAACTGTTGGACAAAATGGTATGGTTTGGATTAAAGGAAATGAAATTGACAAAGAATTAAGAGCAAAAGAAATAATTGAATTTATATGCAAGAATTCTTTTGTTGAAGGCTTAACAGAAATGGTTAAAGAATTTATAGATGGCGGGGTGAAAAAATGAACCAGGGTTTTTATGATAATAATAAAAAAATAAATATTGATCCAGATTATTTAAACTTTAGAACTCCAACAATAATATCTGAGAGAAGTAAAACGCGAATTACCAATAAGGTAATTTTAAAAGGACATGAAATGGACAGAGAAACAGTTAATAGTGTTATTCAATTTCACACATTAGAAATGGGAAAAAATTTAGAAATGACAAAAGCAATTACAATACTTGATGAGAGGTTTTACAGATAAAATGGCAGAAGAAAAAAGCAAATATACTAAGAGAGCAGACGGAAGAAAATTCGATGAATTAAGAAAGGTAGAAGCAAAAGTAGGAATTATTCCTGAAGCAGACGGAAGTGCTATGTACAAAAGCGGAGACACTATTGCAATTGCTTCTGTTTTTGGTCCAAGAACTTTACATCCTCAACATATGCAAAATCCTGAAACAGGTATTTTAAGAGTAAATTATGACATGATGTCTTTTTCTGTTTATGAAAGAAAAAGACCAGGTCCAAACAGGAGAAGTCAGGAAATTTCAAAAGTAACAGAATGGGCTTTAGCACCTTGTGTTGATTTAAGTGAATTTCCAAATAGTGTTGTTGATGTTTTTATTGAAATTCCACAAGCAGATGCTGGAACAAGAGTTGCAGGAATTAATGCAGCTGCAATGGCCCTTGCACATGCAGGAATACCGATGAAAGAATTGGCTAGTGCAGTTGCTGTTGGAAAATTAGACAAAACAATTGTAGTTGATTTATCAAAAGAAGAAGAAGATTTTGAAGAAGGAGAGGGTGCAACAGATATTCCTGTTTGCTTTTTATCAAGATCAAAAAAACTTTCCTTATTGCAATTAGATGGAAAAATTTCAACAGAGGAATTAAACAAGGCAATTGAACTTGGAAAAAAAGCATGTGAAGAAATAAATAAAATTCAAACTAAAGCATTAAAGGAGATAAAAGAATGATAATGTCAAATTTGCAAAGAAAAAGAATAATTGAATATTTAAAACAAGGAAAAAGATTTGATGGTAGAAAGCCTGAAGAATACAGAAAAATAGAAATTAAAACAGGGATAAGCAATAAAGCAGAAGGTTCTGTATCTGTTAAATTTGGAAATACAGAAGTTTATGCTGGAATAAAATTAGAGGTTATAAAACCATACCCAGACAGTTTAGATTCAGGAGTTTTAACAACAAGTTCTGAATTAAATCCAATGGCGTCCCCTGATTTTGAAATGGGCCCTCCTAAAATAGAAGCAATTGAATTAGCAAGAATTGTAGATAGAGGAGTAAGAGAAAGTGGATTTATTGATTTTAAAAAATTATGCATTAAAGAAGGAGAAAAGGTTTGGGGAATTTATTTAGATATTTATGCTGTAAATGATTCTGGAAATTTAGTTGATGTTGCAGCACTTGCAGCTTTAATTGCCTTAGCAAATGCAAAGATGCCTGTTTATAATGAAAAAACAGAAAGAGTTGAACATGAATGGACAAAAGAATCTCTTCCATTAAATAAAGATGCAATGGCATTTAATATGACTATTCACAGAATTGATGGAGTTTTTATTTTTGATCCAGTAAAAGAAGAACAGGAAATAAGTGATTTTAGAATAAGCATTGCAGCTTCATTAAATAAAGGAAAGGCAAGAATAAGTTCTATTCAGAAAGGAAAAGAAGGAACTATCTCTTCTGAAGAAATGGAAAAGGTTTTAAATCTAGTTGAAGATAAAATTAAAGAGATATATCCTCAAATAATAAAATATAGCGAGTTAAAATAAAATGATGTTCAAGGAAGCTGAAAAATTTACAAAATATGAAAGAGCAAGAATTCTTGGAGCAAGAGCTTTGCAAATTTCAATGGATGCTCCCATTTTATTAAAAGCAGATAACGAACTTCTTACAAACTTGAATTTTGACCCATTAAGAATTGCAGAAAAAGAACTTGACACAGGTATTTTGCCAATAACAGTAAAAAGACCTATGCCAAAAAGAAAAAAAGAAAGTTTAGATAAAATAAAAATAAAAGAAGAAGAATTAAACAAAGAAGCAACACAAGAAACAGACGGAGAAAAAGTTCAGATAGAAGAAAAAGAATCAAAACAAATAAGTGAAGATGGAGAAATAATGGAAATGGCAAATCCAGAAGATGAAATATTTGAAACATCATCTGAATCAGAAGAATATAGCGGCGAAAGTGAGTAAGTAAACATTTTTAAATAACATCTTATTAGTTATTTTATGAATAAAAGAGGATTATTAATTCTGTTTTGTTTTCTTATTGTGATTTCTATATCTTTTTCATCTGCAAGTTTATGTACGAGCAAGGGATATAAATGCATAAAAAATATTAATGTAAGCCCGGCTGCAGTTTGCCAATTGGCTGATTTAAATTATGCAGGAAATAGAACGTTAGATTTTTCATGCGATGATTCTGGATTGACAATGTGCTGTAAAAAGTTAAGTGCTAAAAAAACATTTTATTGCTTAAATCCAATAATGTTTGATGGTGAAGGAATTACTACTGGTCCGAAAACATATACTCTTCCTTATGAAAAAATATTCTGGGCATTTCAGCCAGATTTAAATGCAACTTTAAAGCCATGCGAATGGAGATGCTATAAAAAAGGATATGAAAAAGATTCTCTTGCAAGCAGATGCGTGAAGATTTAAAAGTAAATATATATTTTTTATTTTTCTTTAAGAAGCCATTTCCAAACCGGCTTAACAATTATTATCTTTTTACTATCTAATTTAATTTCTTCTTCTTGACTATTTGTTAAAATTAAAAGATTTTCACAATTAAACTCTTCCGAAGCTTTTAATAAAGATTTAATTTCCCTGTCTTTTGTCATGAAATTAGAGAAATCATAACAAACCTGAATTAATTGAGTTACTTTTTTGCCTTTTTTAATTAAAAAATCTACTTCTTCATTTTGTGATGCCTGATAATATGAAACATCATTTTCTCTTCTAATTAACTCTAAAAAAACAAGGTTTTCCAATAGTCTTCCTTTGTCATCTATTTTATTATTAGTTAATATTCCATTATCTATAAAATAAACTTTAGGTAAAGATTGCTCTGCTTTTTTATAGGATAGACTAAATTTATTTAATTTAAAAACAAAAAAAGCATCTTCTAAATAATCCAAAAATTTGTAAAGGGCGTCTTTGCTTGATTTAATCTGCTGGGACTTTAAATAATTATAAAACTTATTAATTGAAAATTCTTTTGCAGATAATAATGCTTTTATAAGATTTTTTAAAAGCATAGAATTTCTAATTTTATGTCTTTCTAAAACGTCTTTGAGTATTGCGGTATCAAAAATATCTCTTAAAATTTTTTCCTTTTCAGAAGAAAAAAGAACTACTTCAGGATAACCTCCAAAGTTAAGATATTCTTCAAAATAATTTAAAAGTTGAGCCTTTTCACTAGAAGAATATGCTTTTTGCAGCTGAAAATTCTTAAAAAATAAAAATTCTTTAAATGAAAGAGGAAAAATTGAATAAGATAAATTTCTTCCACGCATACTTGTAGCTACCTCTTTGCTTAACAACTTTGAAGAAGAACCTGAAATAAATACTTTTATTCCGTCATCTAAGCAAGTTCTTACAAATAGTTCCCATTCTTTAACATTTTGAATCTCATCTAAAAAAAGCCAAATTTTTTTTCCAGAATTTTCTGGAAATAAAGAGTAATAAGATTTTAACATTAAAACTAAATCTAAAGAGTCTAATGTTCCGAAATCTGGCCTCTCAAAATTAATATAAAGAGTTTTATCTTTGCCATATTTTTTAGATATTTGCTTGGCTATATTAAATAGTTCAAATGTTTTTCCAGCTCTTCTTGGACCTATTAAAGAAAAAACTCGATTAATGTCTAAATCAAAATCAATTTTAATATCCCGATTTATTATTTGTGGGAATTCCTTTTTATTCCAATCTTTTATTACTTCTAGCCAATATTCTTTATTTATCATTATATCTATAGAAGGAAACTATTTATAAATGTTTCCTTTTATAAACATACACTTTTCTGTTATCATTTTCATTATGTTAAGAATGCTTTGCTAAAACTGCATTCTTGAGCATCCCAAAAACCCCGCAACTAAACAAAAGGGTTTTTAGGATCATTGCACAAAATATTTTAATGGTTTTTATAAAAAAGGATATGAAAAAGATCCTCTTGTAAGTAGATGTGTGAAAATTTAGAAACTACTCACAATTATATATTTTTCTATAAAGGTTTTCATTACTAATGCATAATATTGTTCATTGCTAATGAGCACTATTTTGATTATGTTTTCTATAGATGGAAACTATTTATACTTCTTTCTTTTTATGAATATATCTCTTTTATTACTCTTGATCATTGCATAAAATAACTGGTTTTAGTTAAAGCAACATTTATTAATTCTGTTTTGTTCTATATTTTATGTTTATTAAAGAGGTAATACCAAGCATTATCAAAGATTCTCGTGAAGAAAATACTATACAAATTGAGATAGATACATTAAAAGGCAAATTTATTTCAAGCGCACCTTCTGGAAAATCAAAAGGAGAGTATGAAGCTCCTGCTTATTCATCAAGAGGAATTCATTGGGATTTAAGATTATTAAAAATATTTGCTGAAAAAATAAAAAATAAAAATTTCTTTATTGAAGATTTTGAGGGATTGGGAGAATTAGATAATTTGATTAAAAATTTTGAAAACCAATATGAAAGCTTAGGAGCAAATTCAACCTATACGTTACAAACTGCTTTTTTAAAAGCAGCTGCAAAAGAAAATCAAAAAGAATTATGGGAATTTGTAAAATTGAAAAAAGTAAAGCCAAAAATTCCAATGCCTATTGGAAATTGCATTGGTGGTGGGATGCACTCTCATGGACTTCCTAAACCAGACTTTCAAGAATTTTTATTAATTTCTGAAGAAACAAGTTTTGCAAAAGCAGTTACAAAAAACTATCATGCTTATGAAAGCGCAAAAAAATTAATAAAACAAAAAGAAAAAAAATTGTTTTTAAGTGTAAATGATGAACATGCATGGAGAACTTCTTTAAACAATGAAGATGCTTTAGAAATTTTAAATGAAGTTGCAGATAAATTTGGATTAAAAATTGGATTAGATATAGCTGCATCAACTTTTTTTGATTCAAAAGGATACTACCACTACGATAATAAAAGATTTGCAATGGATAGAGAAGAGCATTTAAATTATATGAGAAATTTAATTAAAAAATATGATTTATTTTATATTGAAGATTTAATGTGGGATAATGATTTTTCAGGATTTTCAGAATTAAATTCTAGTCAAAAAAGATTAATTGTTGGAGATGATTTAACTGCAACAAATGCAGAAAGATTAGATATGGCTGTTCAGGGAGAATCAATTAATGCAATGATTATAAAACCAAATCAAAATGGTTCATTACTAGAGGTTGCAAAAATTGTAAAAATGTGCAAAGAGCATAAAATCAAAATAATTTTTTCTCATAGAAGTGGAGAGACAATGGATGATGCTTTAGCAGATTATGCAGTTGGTTTTGGAGCAGATTATATTAAAACAGGAATTGCAGGAAAAGAAAGATTAGTGAAATTAAGAAGGATTATTGAGATAGAGAAGTCTACGAGATGGAAATTTTTAAGTTAACTTCAAACACAATAGAAGTCAAAACAGCATTTATATAACAATATTATTTTAATATATTATGGAAAAAACAGCACTATTAATGTTTGTATTTATTTTAATTGCAATTCCATTGGTAAATGCAGACGTAATTATGCCTGGAACACATGCTGTAACAATAAATAATCAAATTACAAATATAAATGATTTTCCAGATTATGCTTTTGTGAGTATTTGCAAATTAGGAAGTTATAGCCAGGTAAAAATTGTTGGAAGTGATGGAAAAATTGAGAGTTATTATAAGTTCTGTGATGTTTCTGTTTATGCTATACCTAAATCTAAATTTAAAGGTGTGGAAGATATGGAATATAACTTTAATAAAATAGTAAATGAAAGCATATATATTTCTGGGGGCGATGAAATTAGAGAGAATTTTAATGACACATATTATAATGAAAAAACTCAAGAATATTTTAATTCTTTAAGTGCAAAAAAAGTAATAAGTGGGATATCTTCACAAAAAACACTTTCTGATTCAGATCCTACAAAAGAAATTACAGAGTATTATACAATTGAATTAAATAAAAACATAAATCAACCAAACTTAATAACTAGCATTAAACAAAATTATTTTATTTATCTATATGTATTAGTTCCGGTTATTAGTTTAATTATAATTATTTATATAATTCTTAAAAGAAAAAATAAGTAAAATGCAACCAGTATTAGTTTTTCTTTCAACATTTTTTATTGAGCTTATAGTTTATTTTACTTTGATAAAAAAAGAAGTAAAAGAAAATATTATTTTATATTGCTTTCTGATTAATGCTTTCACCTGGCCTTTAGCAAATTTATTTTATGGCTTTTTCAATTTATTTTGGATTATAGAGTTAGGGGTATTTTTAGTAGAATTTGTTTTGATTAAATCATTATTCAGGATTGAATGGAAAAAAGCATTACTAATTTCATTTATAGCAAATTTGATAACTACTTTTATTGGCTATTTATGGATGGTAATCTTCAGGGTTTATACTTCTGCTTGATTATTAATTTCCTTCTTCTACAACTTTTTCCAAGCCATTAAAATAATCAATTCTCATCTGCCTTTTTATTGATTTTTTTATTTTTCTTTTTGGCTGGGGGGTATTTGGTGCTAGATAAAATTCTATTAAATTATAATCCAAATGCCTATAACAATTATTGCAATAATTATTTTCTTTATCTGGCTTAAGGTGGCCGTTTGAATTACATTCTTCATATCTCTTTCTTAAGCTTTCTAGTTGTTTGATTATCATCTAAATAATTAAAAACAAATCTTTAAAAACCCTGCAAACAAGATAATTATGCGTTGAACTTCGCCTTAAAAGACCAGAAATGGCTGGCGTACAATGACTTAAACGCAAACTTTAGTGAACTAGTTAATTCTGGCCTCACTTTTGTAAACATTAAAAATAAAAATTTTAGATTAAAATGCAAAGATTAAAGAAAGAAAAAGTTGAAGAAATTAAAGAAGAAATAAATGAAATTTCTGATGAAGAAAAAGCAAAAATTGCTGTTATTGAAGAAGAAAGATTAAAAAAAGAAAAAAAAGAAGATACAATACTGACTTCTCTTGATGATTATATTAAAACAGCTTCTTATTTAGGAACAAAAGTAATAACTCCTACAATGAGAAAATATGTTTATAGAAGAAGATTAGATGGTCTTGCAATTTTGAATACAAATATGGTTGACAAGAAATTAAAAGAAGCAATTGATTATATTGTTCAATTTAAACCTAATGAATGGACATTAGTTTGCAAAAGAGAATCTGGCTGGAGAGCAGTAAAAATGTTTTCAGAATTAACAGGAGTAAGAATATTTACAAAAAAATATCCTGCAGGAATTATTACAAATACAGAACTTCCAAATTTCTTTGAAACAAAAATGATGATGATTTGTGATCCATGGCTTGATAAAAATGCATTAAATGATGCAAAAAAAGCAATGATTCCTGTAACTGCTATTTGTGATACAAATAATCACACATATAATATCGATGTTGTAGTAATTGCAAATAATAAAAGTAATAAATCTATTGGATTAATTTTCTGGCTTTTAGCAAAAGAATATATGAAAAAACATGGAATTGAAAAAGAACTTCCTTCACTTGAAGATTTTGTTGGAGAAAAATTAGTTTTAGAAGAACCAAAGAAAAAGAGAAAAGCAAGAGATGAAAAATCTGATGAGCAAAAAATTGAAGAAAAAATGAGAATGATTGGCAGAGCAGAAGAAGGCGTTTAAGATTTTTCTAAGTTTACTAATTATTGCACTTCGTTAAGATACTAAATCGCCTTAAAAAAGTTTTACTCTTCTATCTAGTGTTACTTATTGCAAGAGCAAAACTTTTTGCGGCTCAAATTATTTATTAATTATTCGAGGCTATCGCTAGATAGCTATTTTATCAAAAAGTTTTACTCTTTTTATTTTTAGTCACTTATTGTAAGAGCAAAACTTTTTTTGCTTGTTAAAGCAAACTATCTCAACAAAGTTGTATATTAATTTAAGAATTTGAAAACAAAAAATATATAAACTTCTAAATAATAATTTAATTATGGATAGACGTGATTTATTAAAATGGGTAACTCCTGTAATTTTAGTTTTTGGTCCTAAATATGCTGAAGGTAAAAAAGCAGATTCTCCTACACCTGGTGATTCAGTAATACGTTATGGATCTGATTGTGGTGTTAGACAAAATTATGGCCAGTGTAAACCAAGAAATAATCAAAGTTGTGAACCAGTAAGATTTGGAAATGAATGTTATCCAAAAGAATCTGATCTTGAATCAAATTCAAGATAATAAATATAATAAAAATTTTATCTAATTTCTATCGAAAAAACACCGAAACGTTTAAATACTCCTGAACGAATTTCTTTTTATAAAATGATAACTTCAGAAATAAAATCTGAGGCATCAAAAAATTTTATATTTTTTGAAGCTAGAATGAGTGCTTTATATTTTTATAAAGTATGATGTAACAATCAATTCTAGTTTCGAAGCTTACAGTATGGATAGATCTTGTTTTTTAGAAATATTACCTTTAATTTTTCTAAGCTTGGAAAAAATTTATTTTAAATAATAAATTATTTTCTTGTTAATTCCAGTTTATCCTGCTGGAGGCTGCAGCTATTTGGTTTGGATTAAGCCATGCAAGTTTGTCGCAAGACAGCGAACTGCTCAGTAACACGTAGTTAATCTAACCTTAGGTCAAGGATACCCTCGGGAAACTGAGAAGAATACTTGATACGAGATTTTTTCTGGAACGATATTTCTCTGAAATTCGAGCCTAAGGATGAGACTGCGGCTGATTAGGTAGTTGTTGAGGTAAAGGCCCAACAAGCCGATGATCAGTAAGGGCTCTTAGCGGAGTCGCCCTGAGAAGGAATCTGAGACACTATTCCTAGCTCTACGGAGTGCAGCAGGTACGAATTTTTTGCAATATACGAAAGTGTGACAGAGCGAACCAAAGTGCTTTCCGCACAGGAAAGCTTTTCATTGCTGTAAAAAGGCAGTGGAATAAGGACTGGGTAAGACTGGTGCCAGCCGCCGCGGTAATCCCAGCAGTCCAAGTTGCAGCCATCTTTATTGGGTCTAAAACATCCGTAGCTTGCTTAATAAGTTTCTTGTGAAATCTTATATCTCAAGTATAAGCCGTTGCAAGAAATACTATTAGGCTAGAGACCGGTAGATGTAAAGAGTATGTTCGAGGTAGTGGTAAAATATGTTAATCTCGGATAGACTAACGATGAGCGAAGGCACTTTACAAGGACGGATCTGACAGTGAGGGATGAAGGCTAGGGGCGCAAAACGGATTAGATACCCGTGTAGTCCTAGCAGTAAACACTGCTCACTAAACATTGGTCTCTCTTCGGGAGAAATCAGTGCTGAAGCGAAGGCGAAGAGTGAGCTACCTGGGAAGTATAGTCGCAAGATCGAAACTTAAAGGAATTGGCGGGGAGACACTACAACGAGTGACGCGTGCGGTTCAATTAGATTCTACACCGTGAACCTCACCAGGAGCGACAGCAGGATGAAGGTCATTCTAAAGGGCTTACCTGACACGCTGAGCGGAGATGCATGGCCGACGTCAGCCTGTGCTGTGAAGTGACCAGTTAAATCTGGTAACAGGCGAGACACTTGTGCATTATTACCACCGAAAGGAGGACTTTATGCAGACTGCCTTGGTAACAAGGAGGAAGGTATGGGCTACGTTAGGTGAGTACGTCCCTAATCCCCTGGGCTACACGCGCGCGGCAATGGTATACTCAATGAGATGCAACTCCGAAAGGAGAAGCTAATCCCCTAATGTATATCTCAGTCTAAATTGAGGGCTGCAACTCGCCCTCATGACACTGGAATTCGTAGTAATCGTTCATTAGCAGTGAACGGTGAATATGTCCCTGTCTCTTGCACACACCGCCCGTCAAACCAACCGAGTTATGCAGAGGTGAAGCTTTTTTAAGAAAAACCTTCGTATGATAAGGTAGGTTAAGTCGTCACAAGGTATCTGTAGGGGAACCTGCAGATGGATCACCTCCTAAAAATTTTTACTCTTGATATAATAAGAAATTATTAAATCAATTGTAAAAGGAAAAATTTTTCAAAATTTTTTTAAAAATTTTAAATTTCGTAAGCTCTTTTTAGAGTTGATTGTTCCTAGCTTCAATATATAAAATTAAATAAATAAAAATAAATTTGATTAGAAAAAATAAATAAAACAATAAACAAACATTTAAAAATAAAAACAGGCACCAATAAAATAAGGGCCTGTAGTCCAACGGTATAACACTTCGTTTGCACCGAAGAGATCCGTGTTCAATTCACGGCAGGTCCATTCGAGCAATTTCGCGAAGACAAAATAAAATTGTCAATCACGAACGAGATTGCGAGTTGTTCTAAAAATGGAAATAGATAAATAAAAATCATAAATCACACTCACATCGAGGGAGAAGTCAACTTCAAAAATGACATAGGATGTAAAAGTCCATCAATGATGAACTTTGCAAGATGTTTTGCAAAGGGAGTTTGATAATATGAAATCATATTAAATGAGAACAGTACTTAATTAAAAAATTTTATTTTGTAAAAAAAATAAAATTTAAGTTTCCCACATTATGTGTGGAAGGAAGAAGAATATCCTACGATTTTGTTTAAATTTTATTTAAGCAAAATTTTTGAAACTGTTAGACGAATAGCTTGGCTTAAATTACGACGAAGGACGTGGCAAGCTGCGATAAGCTTAGGCGAGCTGCATGCGAGCATTGAACCTAAGATTTCCGAATGTGAAACACTTTTATTCCGAGAGGAAGGAAAACGCCGAGAATTGAAACATCTTAGTACCGGCAGGAAAAGAAAATAAATTAATGATTCCCCTATTAGCAGCGAGCGAAAAGGGAAAAGGGCAAGCTGAATCTTTGCTCGAAAGAGTGTAAGAGATGTGGTGCACGTAAATTTCTAAGTGAATGATTTGAATTTTCTGGAAAGAAAGACCTTAGAAGGTGATAGTCCTGTAAAATAGTTCATATGAAATTGTGTATATGAGTAGGGCCCTCTGGATTGGGGGTCTGAATACAGCAGAATTAACTGCTAACCCTAAATATTGATTTAAGTCAGATAGCGCAAGAGTACCGCGATGGAAAGCTGAAAAGTACTCTCACAAGAGGGTTAAAAGACTTGAAATCTAACAGTTACAAGATTGCTACTGCCCTACGGGGTTGTAGCGTACGTTTTGAAGAACGGGCCGGGGAGTTTATCTTTGTGGCAAGGTTAATAAATGGAGCCGTAGCGAAAGCAAGTCTGAAATGGGCGTTAGTCACTGAGTTAAGACCTGATGCCAGATGATCTATACCTGAACAGGATGAAGTTTCTTGAAAAAGAAATGGAAGTCCGAACTAGTGCTATGTACATGTGCTTGGATGATTTGGGTATAGGGGTGAAAAGCCATTCTAATCTGGCGATGGCTGGTTCCTATTGAAATATGCCTGGGTATAGTTTTGTATTGCTTGTTAATGAGGTAAAGTACGGATAGGGTTTGCAGAGTCTTCTGACTACGGAACTCTTTCCAACTCAGAACTTATTAACTGCAGAATACAAGAAGCAGCTTCGGTGCGTAAGGTACCGTGGCGAGACCCGAATAAGGGAGACTGAAGTTAAGGTCCCAAAATATTTGCTAAGTGTATCAAAGAGAGTTTTTATTCTAAGACAGTGGGGATGTAGGTCCAGAAGCCGCCACCATTTAAAGAAAGCGTAACAGCTCACCTATCGAGAATAGAAGCCTCGAAAATGGACCGGGCTAAAGCAAATTACCGATACTTCAGAGGTATCTAGTTAGATACTCTGGTAAATAGGCGTATTTCTTGCGTCGAAGCTTCTCTGTAAAGAGGAGTGGAGCGAGAAGTAATGCGGATCCCGGTGGAAGTAGGATCTGATCTTCCTGAGAACCGGAAGATGTCGAAAGGGCAAGGTTTCCTTGGCACTAACAATTATCCAAGGGTTAGTCGGTACCTAAGTTGTATCTTAACTGAGTACGACGATGGGCAACAGGTTAATATTCCTGTACTGACTATTTTTGCTAAGATTTCAAATCACTTTCGGATAGATGGAATACCGAGAGGTATAATGAAAGAGAAATAAATGGATCGTAATGATAAGAAGTTTATGAATCTTCACTAATTCGTCAACTCCAAGAGTCAGTGAAAAGTTTGAAGTATAGAAAATAGTTAGCCGTACCGAGATCTAGCACTGGTGCCCTAGCTGAGAAGGCTAAGACATGAAAGGTTAAATTAGTTAAGGGAATTCGGCATATTAGTCCCGTATCTTCGGTATAAGGGATGTCTATTTTCTTGTATGAATTTTTATATGGGAAAGTAGATCACAGTAACAAGGATGGCCCGACTGTTTACCAAAAACGTAGCCAAGTGCAATTCCGAAAGGAGATATATACTTGGTGAAGTCTGCCCAGTGGTGGTGTCTAAAACTCTATTCCAATGGAGCTAAAGCCCATCAAACGGCGGGCGTAACTATGACGCTCTTAAGGTAGCGTAATGCCTTGTCGTCTGAATGGCGACGTGCATGAATGGCGTAACGAGGTTGTCACTGTCCCTAACTAAAACCTTCCGAACTCATTTACCGGTGAAAAGGCCGGTATCGCCTAGTGGGAAGCGAAGACCTTATAAACCTTTACTGCAGCCTGTTGTTGTGTTTTTATTGTAAGTGCATAGAGTAAGTAGGAGCATCGATGTCGCGATTTTGGTTGCGACGGAGCAAAAGTGTAACACTACTCATTCATGATGAAAATGCTCACTTTTCTAGGACAGCAATAGGTGGGCAGTTTGGCTGGGGCGGCGCCCGGTTGAAAAGATATCAATCGGGCCTAAAGACAGGCTCATCCAGGTCGGAAATCTGGAGTAGAGTGTAAGGGCAAAAGCTTGTCTGACTGTTTTTCGAAAAGCAAGAAAAGCAGGGATGAAAGTCGGGCCTAACGAACCACCATAGCTTTTTAATGGGGCTTGGTGATGACAGAAAAGGTACTTTAAGGATAACAGGCTTGTCGCTCCCGATAGTCCACATTGACGGGGCGGTTTGGTACATCGCTGTCGGCTCTTCCTATCCTGGCTGTGCACAAGCAGCCAAGGGTGTCGGAGTTCACGCATTAAAAGGGATCGTTAGCTGGGTTAAGAACGTCGTGAGACAGTTTGTATGATATCTACTAGGTGTGTTATTGTCTGAGTGGAACGACTCTCTAGTACGAGAGGAACGTGAGTCGGAAGCCTCTGGTGTATCGGTTGTTATGAGCAGGCCGAGCAGCTACGCTTTATATCGATAAGAGCTGAAAGCATCTAAGCTCGAAGCGATCCGCAAAACGAGACAATTAAGGCCGCAACAAAAGATTGCGTTGATAGAGATGGGATGTACGCACGAAGGCAACGACGTGTTCAGTCCGCATCTACTAATAGCCTCATTAATATATTCTTCTTTTTTGAAGAAACGTAAAAATTTTTACTTTTATTATTAATAAAATAATTGTAAGAGCAAGAATTTTTTTTAATTAAGTACTGTTCTTTTTTATTTGATTCTTTCTTTGAAAAAATTTAATAAAAAATTTAGAATGTAGCTTTGCTTACAAAAAATTGAAATAGAAAATCTTAAAAAATAAGATAAATCAAATAAACAATGAATAATAAACCTAAAATATTTATTTATGATTGGAAAGGAAAAAATTATTTTGATAACCTTGCAAAAAAATCTGAAATAAACTTAGATAAAATTGTAGAGATAATTATGGTAAAAAATTTAGAAGACTTAAAAAAAGCAAATTTAGATGAATGTTCTGGAATTGTTATGCATAGCATTTATTTTGATCCCCATAATAATCTTAAAAATTATATATCTATTTTAAAAGATAAAAATATCCCATTAGTATTAGAATCATCAACAGAAGGTTTTAACAAAATTTACAGAGAAGGAATTGAATTATATGATTTAGATTATTCTAATTTACATATCCTAAATGTTGGTGAATTTATACCGAGAATTAATGAGATTTTTTTGAAATAAATAGAATAAAGAATAAGAATCTATATTCTTGTTAATTTATCTACCGGTGTTGTTTGAGCTAACCAGATTTCTGGGGCAAGATAGCTCCCATCATATTCATCTAAGGGAACTGTTGATTCAAGATATTTATTTTCACCTTCAAGTACTCTAGAGTCATTAGAGTCAAGTCTTCCTTCTTCAACTTCCTTGAATAAATCTTCTCCCCATAATTCCATAAATCTTTTTGAGGACCCGTGTGCATGTTCTCTTACAAAAGATTTTTTTCTATCTAATATTGGAACACTTAGAGCAACTTCTCCAGTAGTGTATTTAAGAACATAATCCATTAATCCAGATTCAACCCATCCATTATCAAGAGGTCTTGGCATACATACTAAATATGAATCTGCTTTAAACATATTCTTAACTCTGTCAGATAATTCTCCACAACAATCATTTGGACCTGTCTTAGGAAGCAAAAATCCTGACTCTTGAATTCTTTCCCAATTCTCTTTTGAAGTATAATGAACCACTTTTTCCATAAGATATTAAAGAGCAACAAGTATTTAAATCTTTTTATTTGTAGTCATTTATAAGTAGTTAATATATATTAACAACCGCAACTCTTAAAAACTCTGTTCTACTAGAATATCTGTAAGCAGGATAGCTAATTCCGGGAATCGTGCTGTAAAAAGCAAGTTCTGAAAAATGAGAACTGATTTCTGAGGAAGGTCCGCACATCTGCAATGATTGAGTTCATTGTATTCCAAATGGAAAATTATCCTTGTGAAAGGATTGTTGTGAGACAAGGCACTATTACAGAAACGACACAGCCATCATTCATTGTGATGTTGGCCTTGCTGGATATTATTTGGCAACAAATAACAATTAGTGGGGGAAGCAACTGAAGTTTTTGATGGAAATGATGAAACGAATAACCTGATTGATGAAACCAGAGCATCTGGGCTTAGTCTGATGTTAGCACAAACTGTTCGCAAAACGAAGTTTGACAGAACGCGGCCTATTTCCTGCTTACGATTTTTTATTTTCTAGGATTTCAAATTTGACCAGATATAATATGCTTCATCAAAATGAACTATTTCATAAGATCTTGTTAGCTGTTCCAAAGAAGGTGAGTCAAATATCCCACAAGGTATATTAGAGTTTTCATGAAACCACATAAAATTCCACTCTTCTAAATTTACAGGATAATTTTTATCAACTTTCTGTTTTTTAGAAAGTATGTCTCTAAGAGATTCATCTGCCCATTGAATACCATAACATTTGTATCTTTCACCTTTCTTATGTTTTTCATAAGAATGATATTCACGTGATTTTATCTGATAATCAAAATATCTTTGCAAAACTCTTTCATCATCTTCCCAAATATGCATCTGTAAATCAAAGTCTTTTTTAGGTGGCGTCCAGCCAGAGCTAACTTTATTAAGAAATTTTAAAAGTTTCCCAAAAGATGTTTTTCTTGTTTCTTTGTTATTTTCCATTTTGTTTTTTTAGCAGTTATTTTGAATTCATCAATCTGTCCCTGATTTTACCGGCATTAATTATTTGATCAAAATCATCAAAAATAACAGGAGCATCTACCAAAACAGAAGGTTCTTTGTATTTTTTCACTGAAACATCTGAAATATTTTCTAATATTTCTCTTACAAAATTGAAATAACTATCTTTCCAAATGAACCAATTGTTCATTAACCTATCTACATCATCATACCAAGAAAGAGGTTTTCTGATTCTATCAATTTTTAATCTATTTTTTTCTTTTAATCCTTTTCTAAATTTATTTTCTGTAATTCTATAAAAGAAGGGGTCTCCCTCTCGTCCAATAAAAGCACCGCCTACATCTTTTAATCCTAAGTCCCTTTGTTCTCTCCAATCAGGGTAGTATTCAAAGTCAGAATAAGTTCTTCCGCCATCAGTTTCAAAACTAGGATAAACACAGCATATAATCTCTGTACCAGTAATGCTTTTTTTGTTAGGGGTGCTGATAACAAGTCCTTCATCTAAATTAGAAACTACCTCTGCTACACTAAGTGAAAGAGGTTCTTTAGTACTAAAATCACATAAAGGATTGTCTTTAATTGTTTCTCTTTCATACATTTTATTCTCTAATCTTTGATTTGTCATTTTATTTTTTTCATTAATTTAATTCTTAGAACTCTTCTCTAAGGTCAACCACCTCAATAGAATGTTAAAAAATAAGAGTTATATAAAATTATGTTGTAACAATAAACAACAACATTTATAAAATCAAACCCATTAATAATCTGATGAATGAACTTACAAAAGACCTTGAAGAAGCTGGATTAAGCAATAAAGAAGCAGAAGTGTACATAGCCCTGCTAAAAAATCAGCCAATAGGCGGGGGGAAATTATCCAAAACTCTGAATATGGACAGAACACATACTTACAATGTTTTAAAAAACCTAGTCTATAAAGGGCTAGCAAGTAATATCATAAAAGATAAAAAAACATTGTTTCAAGCATCACCTCCAAAGAATCTTCTAAATCAGATTCAACAAAAAGAGCAAGTCATTAAATCAATTATCCCAAAATTAGAGTCTTTAGAGACGGTTAAACTAACAGAATCTGTTGCGAAAATATTACAAGGAAAACCTGGTTTAAGGACAATAATCCGCTTGCTACTTGAATCTAAAGAAAAAGAAATATTGGTTTATGGCGGGACTGGCAAGAGTTATGAAATATTAGGATATGAAATGCCCCATGTTGCAAAAGAAACAGAACTATTAAAAATCAAAGGCAGGATTATTACAAGTGAAAAGCTACGGGGGCATCCTTTTACAAAATTACCTAATTTTAAAATAAAATTTATTGAAGAACTCACTCCTTCTTCAACAATGATTTTTGGTAACCGGGTGTCAATCAATGTTTTTAATGAAAACCCTTTTGTGTTGTTAATAGAAGATAAATCTGTTGCAGATTCTTATAGACAGTATTTTGAATATTTATGGAAAATTGCCAGTAAATAATTTGCAGATTTTTAGTTATTTCCTGCTTACTTTTTTAAAATAGTTAAAAATTCAAATAAACTTCTTGAAGTTCTAAAATTGGTTTCAAAAACTTCTTTTAACTCTTTATCTGAAAATTTCTCTAAATAACTTTTAACATATTCTCTTGTTTCAGGAATATTACAATTAGTGCAATCCCAAATTCCTTTTAATGGAAGTTTTAAATGTTTAAAATAAAATCCTTGATTGTTAGTTATTTTGCATTTTCCTTCAGGTATTTCCATATCTTGCTGATATTCTGGGCAATAACAAAAAACACAAATTAATTTATTGTCATCAACATTGTGGCATTTTTTTCCGTCAGTATTATTATAACACGGGCAAAAATCAGGGTCTTTTTTCTTTTTATTTGCAAAAGTATATTTATTAATTATTTTTTCTATTAGTTCTTCTTTCATTAAAATAGGGAAAAATATTTCTTTAAAAAAATATGGGTAATCCTTTTTATTCTAAACCTTTAAAAACATCAGTATATTTTTGTTTTTGCGGGGCTGTAGCTCACCGGGAGAGCATCCGGCTGAAGATATCGAAAATCCTGGATTTTCAGGATGTCCGAAATCTGATTTCAGACACCGGTTGGTAGGGGGTTCGACTCCCCCCAGCCCCATTTATATTCTAAAATAGAGATTAATTTATCATAATTATTATAAAGCTATTTTGAATAATAAAAAAATGAGTTATAGTAAAATAGAAGCAATAATTAATTCTGATGGAAAAGAAGTTTTAAGAATAGAAGGAGAAATACACGGCTCATTAAATAAAACTCCAAATCCAGAAGTATACATTTTCAAATTAAACGGAGATGAAGGAAGAATTTCAGGATTTAATTTCACTCCAAAAATAATGCGATTATCTGATTTTATGGTAGAATTTGGCAGGCAACATTATGGTGATTATTCTATTCCTGAAGAAAGACCATTAAACTATTCAACAAGCATTAAAATAACTGAAGTAAAGGAAGAATGATTTCAAAACATTTATAAAAGAAAAGATATTGATATACAAATGTTAAAAGAGAGGGCAAAGAAATTAAGCATAATAGATATACAGCTGATTAAACTTGCTGTTTTCTTTTTTGCATTTTGGATTGCAAGTTATTTCCCTAATGAGATTATAATGCAATACAGATGGTTATGGTTTGGATTATTTATTGTATCTTCAATTAAACCTTTATGGAAATTTTTTAATAAATGAATTGTAGTTTAATAGATGCCTGTTGCTGGCATAAAAGTCCTGTGAATATATTATTACATTATGTCGCCGGTATTATTTTAATTTATGGATTATGGTATCATCAATGGAGTTTTATTATTTCTGCTATTGTAATTGCAATAATTGGCCATATAATTCAATCATGTTTAATAAAAGAAAATAAAGGGGATAAGAAAAATGCAAAAATTAAGAAAAAATAATAAAGCAGCAATTGAATTATCTATTGGGACAATAGTTGTTGTTGTTTTAGCAATGTCTATGTTAATTTTAGGTTTAGTTTTAGTAAAAAATATTATGACTGGCTCTATAAATAATGTTGACCAAATAAACGAAAAAGTAAAGGGAGAAATTAACAAATTGTTTGTTGAAGATAAAACAGTAGTATTATATCTTAAAAATGGTGAAGCTCAAATCAAGCAAGGTGGAAGCTGGGGAATTGCATTTGGAATAAAAAATTTAGAAACAGGAACAACACAAGGTTCTAGTTTTACTTATGATGTAGAGGTTTCAGATAGTAAGATTGAAGATAAGTGTGGGATTACAAAAGAAGATGCAGAATTGTGGATTACAACAGGAAAATCAGATGAATTTCAAATTGCTCCTGGAAAAACACAAACAGGAATTGTAAGATTTAATATTCCTACAGAAGCACCTTTATGCACAATAAGATTTCATATGAATGTTCAAAAAGATGCAAAAGCATATCAAACAGAAATCTTTGATATAACTACAATAGCATAAACAAATAAATCTAATTTTAATACAACTTCTTCGAATTAGTTTGTTCGCTGAACAAGGATATATGAATTTGCCTAGTGGCAAATTACGATTTATTAATAAATAACCTCTAGGAGCCGCTAGGCGACTTAGTATTTTAATGAAATGCTATAATTTTAGATCTTAAACAAGCTTTATTAATTCTATTTTAGTATTATTTTTATGATGAAAATTCTAGCCATTGGTGACTTTCACGGAGATTTTCCTGAAAAATTAAAAGTTCTAATAAAAAACGAAAAACCTAAATTAATTTTATCAACAGGAGATTATGCAGGGATAAAAGAATGGAGACCTTTGCTTAAAAAAATATTCAAAGCAAGAAACAATGGAAAAAATTTAAGTGCATTAGAAATTCTTGGGACTAAAAAATATAATTTATTATTAAAAAAAGATTTTAATGACGGGAAAAAAGTTATAGAAAATTTAAATAAATTAAAAATAAAAACTTTTTCTGTTTTTGGTAATGGTGACTGGTATGAACCTATTCCAAATGATTCGAAAAGAAACTATGCAAAATTAATAAAAAAACTAAATTATATTAAAAATATAAACAGGGGGCATGGAAGTTTTGAAAAATTAAAAATTACAGGATTTGGGGGCTATTTAGACCCAGATGCTTATTTTACAAAAATAGGTATAAAGGCAATTAATGAAGATAAAGAAACAAATAAAGAAAGAAAAATAGGCTATGATTATGAAGAAGAAAAATTAATGAATTTAATAAAAAATAAACCTGAAATTCTTTTGATCCATTATACACCTTATGGTTGTTTAGATAGATTAAAAGAAAAAGACTCTCCTTTAAATGGGAAAAATTTAGGAGTAAGCTCTTATAACAGGGCAATTGAAAAATTTAAGCCTGTTTTAGTTATCTGTGGGCATATGCATGAAAATCAGGGCTCATGTAATATTGGAAAAACAATTATTGTAAATCCTGGTTCAGCATCTGAAGGAAAAGCTGCAATTATTGAGTTTGATGAAAAAGAGAAAAAGATAAAAGGAGTGAAGTTCATAAAATAAAATGGCATTAAAAATTTATAATACACTAACGCGAAAAAAAGAAACATTTAAGCCAATAAAAAAAGGAGAAGTAAAAATTTATGTTTGCGGGCCGACAGTAAGTGGAGTTCCCCATCTTGGGCATGCACGCCAGCAGATTACATTTGATACTTTAAGAAGAGTTTTGCTTTATTCAAAATATAAAGTAAAATTTGTCTCAAATATCACTGACATTGAAGACAAGATAATAAACAAAGCAAATGAACTTGGTAGAGATATAAAAGAATTTTCGGATGAAAATGAAAAGTTGCACAAAGAAGACTATGAAAAACTTGGAATAATGAAACCAGATGTTCAGCCACATGCAACAGAATATGTGAAAGAGATGATTGAACTTATAAAAAAACTTGAGAAAAAAGATTTTACTTATGTGATTAAAAATGATGGGGTTTACTATGATGTTTCAAAATTTAAAGAATATGGAAAACTTTCCCATCAAAAAACAGAAGATTTAATGGCAGGAGCAAGAATAGAAGCAAAAGAGCAAAAAAGAAACAAAGAAGATTTTGTTCTTTGGAAATTTTCAAAGCCAGGGGAACCGCAATGGGATTCTCCGTGGGGAAAAGGAAGACCTGGCTGGCATATAGAATGCTCTGCAATGTCTGAATCTATTTTAGGACTTCCCCTGGACATTCATGGAGGCGGGCAAGATCTAATCTTCCCACATCATGAGGACGAAATTGCACAGTCAGAAGCAGCTTTTGGAAAAAAATTTTCAAACTACTGGGTGCATAATGGATTGGTCAATGTCGAAAAAGTTAAAATGTCAAAATCTCTTGGAAACTTCAAAACTATCAGAGATTTGTTTAAAGATTACAAACCCGAAGTGATAAAATATTTTGTTCTGTCAACACATTATAGAAAGCCTATTGATTTCTCAAAAAATTCACTTGATGATGTAAAAAATTCTTATGAAAGAATAAAAAATATAATTTCTGAAATAAAAGATGATGGAAAAACAAATAAAAAATATGTTTTAGAATTCAAAAAAGTAATAAATGATGACTTAAATATGCCTCAAGCTTTAGCTATTTTCTGGGAATTGTTAAGAGATAAAAAAGCAGAAGGAAAAATTAATACAATAAAAGAAATGGACAAGATTTTCGGACTTAATTTATTAGAAAAAGAAAAGGAAGTAATCCCTAAAGAAATAATTCAACTTGCAGAAGAAAGAGAAGAAGCAAGAAAAAATAAAGATTGGGGCAAATCAGACAAACTAAGAGTAAAAATAAAAGAAATTGGCTATGAAATAAAAGATATGCCTAGCGGATTTGTATTAAGTAAGATTTAAAATATCTAAAGATTATACTAATTAAAGGAAGGTGAAAATGAAAACATTAGAATTTGTAAATTTGAATTATAAACCAACTAACAATGATTTAATATGTTTGTTTAAAATTATTCCTAATAAAATGTCTTTGCAAGAGGCAGCAAATAATGTTGCTCTTGAATCTTCTATTGGAACATTAAATGAATGTTAAGTTAAAAAGTGTTTTCCTGTTTAAAAAACTTTAAATAGTTTATAATTGTTTAAATAACAAGGGGGATAAAAAGAGATGGATATAAAAAAACTGCTGAAAACACTTAATCTACATCAAACAGCTTATGTGAATTTTGATCTGAAAAATCCAAAAAATGGAGAATATATGCTTTGTGTTTTTCATTTAGTTCCTGAAAAAAAATTAAATATATTGCAAGCTGCTGCTGAAGTTGCAGCTGAATCATCAACAGGAACAAATTTTAAAGTTAATACTGAAACTCCTTTTTCAAGAAATTTGAATGCTTTAATATACCAGATTGATTTAAAGAGAAATTTAGTTTGGATAGCTTATCCATGGAGATTATTTGATAGAAGAGGAAATGTTCAGAATATATTGACATATGTTGTTGGGAATGTTTTAGGAATGGGAAGTATAGTTGCTTTAAAATTATTAGATGTCTGGTTTCCTCCTACAATGTTAGAACAATATGATGGGCCCAGTTATACCTTGGATGATATGAGAAAATATCTAAAAGTGTATGATAGACCTATACTTGGAACAATAATAAAACCTAAAATGGGGTTGACTTCGGCAGAATATGCAGAAGTATGTTATGATTTCTGGATTGGTGGAGGAGATTTTGTTAAAAATGATGAGCCGCAAGCAGACCAAGATTTTTGCCCATATGATAAAATGGTTGAAAATGTAAAAGAAGCGATGGATAAAGCAGTAAAAAAAACAGGGAAGAAAAAAGTTCATTCTTTTAATGTTTCAGCTCCTGATTATGATACAATGATTAAAAGATGTGAGTTAATAAAAAATGCAGGATTTGAAAAAGGAAGTTATGCTTTTTTAATAGATGGGATAACCGCCGGGTGGATGGCTGTTCAGACGTTAAGAAGAAAATATCCTGATGTCTTTATACATTTTCACAGAGCAATGCATGGTGCTTTTACACGTCCTGAAAATCCAATTGGTTTTACTGTATTAGTTTTATCTAAGTTTGCAAGATTAGCGGGTGCTTCGGGAATACATACTGGAACAGCAGGAGTTGGGAAAATGAAGGGAAGTCCTGAAGAAGATATTGTTGCAGCACATAATATTCTACATTTAAAAGATAAAGGATATTTCTTTGAACA
The DNA here is from genome assembly GCA_030647965.1 of Nanobdellota archaeon. GTDB lineage: Archaea > Nanobdellota > Nanobdellia > Pacearchaeales > GW2011-AR1 > JAUSIT01. The sequence continues at coordinate 29,387 of JAUSIT010000033.1, forward strand.
AGAATGGGCAAAAATACCTGAGAAAGATAAAGATATGATGCATTTAGTGCATAGAGATTTAACACATCATGTTATATTTCAAGATGATAGTTGGAGGGGGGTAAAAAAGTGTTGTCCAATTATTTCAGGAGGTTTAAATCCTACTTTATTGAAACCATTTATAGATATAATGGGAACAATGGATTTTATAACAACCATGGGTGCAGGAGTGCATGCTCACCCAAAAGGAACACAAGAAGGAGCAACTGCTTTAGTTCAGGCATGTGAATCATACAAGAAAAAGATAGATATACACAAATACGCTAAGACACATAAAGAATTAGCAGAAGCAATTAAGTTTTTTGAGAAAAATAAGAAAGAAGTGAAGAGTTCTAATAGTGAGAATAGTTAATTGGGAATAACATGGATAAAATAAAAAAAAGAATAATAGAATCAAGAGAAAGAGCCATAAAACATGGGAGAATATTTAAAAAAGAAATTTTTAATTCTACAAATACTGCGATTGTTGCTGCATTTGGTTTTCTTATTGCACTTACATGGAAAGATGTTATTACAGAAGTTGTTGGAAAAATAGAACAATTTGATTCGATAAGTGGAAAGCTGATAAGCGCTTTGCTGATTACAATAATTTGTGTTGCAGGAATTTTAATAACAACAAAACTTCTTTCAAATGAAATGGAAAAGCCAGATTATGCTAAGATAATAAAGGCGTAAATGAAAGATTATTATTTAATTTTATAAATTTATATTCTAGAAGAATTTATTAACTAGAAGTACTTAGTAAAAGTAGTAAAGAGACAATATAAATGGGGCTAAAAAATCTTATATCAAAGGTTGCTTTGATTTCTTGTTTAAGTTTTGCTGGTTTGAACAATGGTTGTTATACTGTTATGGCACATAAAGATATTATAAAAACTGAAAATGCAAGAATAGAACAAAAAATTGAAATAAATAATTATAATGCAGAATATTCTGGTGGCGGAGGATATGTTTATAATTCTCTTGGACAGGATTTTTATAATCCTTTTTGGAGTTTACATAATCCTTTTTGGAATAATTATAATTATGGAGATAGATATTATGGACCTGATTTTGGTTTTGGGTATAGTTATTATGATCTTGGTTTTAGGCCTTGGCATAATGATTTTTGGTTAGATTATTATTCTCCCTATAGGTCTCATTCTTTTAGACATTACCCTCATATTCCTTTTTCTAGAGATTCTTCAAGAGATTGGGAAGATGAAAGAGAAGATAGAAACGGGAGAAGTGATGGACAAGAACCAAAAATTAATTACCGAACTAATGAAAGACAAATAAGAATGGACAGACTTGGAACAACAATTAGAAGAACTTCACAAACTCCTCAATTAGATAGACAAAATGTAAATAAACCAGACCAGCAAAATCCAATTAACAGAAGTCAAAGAAATTATCAAAATCAACAAAGAATAGATAGAACTGATTCTCAACAACCACAAAGAACAGAAAGAAGAAATTATCAATCAACACAACCTCAACAAACACAACCTAAACAATCAGAACAATATCAACAACCTAAATCAAATCAATCAAACACAGAAAGACCTTTAACTCAACAACCAAGAGTTTCTCCACAACCTCCAGTAAGAAGAAATTCAGAAAGTATAACAATAACTTCAAGAAGAGAGTCTCAACCTGTTTCACAACCTAGACCTGCTCCACAACCTCAAATAAAATCAGATAAACCTGTTTCACAACCACAATCTTCTCCAAGACAACAAAGAGCCCCAACTCAACAAAATAGTTCTGAAAAAGAAAAACCAGTAAGAAGAGGAATAAAATAATTATTATTTATCAATTAGTAGTGAAAATTAGGATATAATCTTAAAAATGCTTTTTTCATTCTAGAGTAATGAAAATTCATGAAGAAAAATTAAAATTTTATGATAGAACTTATACTTTAAAAACAGAAGGATTAAGAGAAAATAAGCCCGAATTTATTGTTATGCATGCAACTTATTCTTATGTTGACTTTGAGGGTGTTTTAAAAAAACATAAATCATTTGGATGGAATGGAGTAGGGTATCATCTTTTTATTTCTGGTGAAAATAGCATCTATCAAGGCAGGCCGTTTAATTTAGAAGGCAGTCATGCACTGGGATTTAATACAAAATCGATTGGTATTTGCTTTTATTTACCTAAATGTATAAATGAAAAAAGAATAAAAACTGCAAATGAAATTTTGAGTTTTATTAATGAATCAGATAATCTCGAAGTTATACCTCACACCTTAGCACAAATTGTATATGACAATAAACTACTAAGAGATTTAGAAGTAGACAAACAATTTCCTGAAGCAATAGATGTTGTTAGTGAAAAAAGATTTGAAAAAATAAAAAAGGATATGAGTTCTCTTGCAGATATATTAAATGATTCTAAATATAAAAAAATAAATTGGCTATTAAGGTCCTTTAAAAATTGTCCAGGACCTTTATTCTATAATTTTAGGAGATATTAATGGCTGATAAATACATAGGAATTGAGAATGAATTGACTAGTTTTAATGATGAAAATGAGGAAATTGATTTTAAGAAGTATTTTGATAGATTTGCCAATGATTCTGATTATAGAAAAGCAAGAAATGCAATACGAACAACAACTGGAAATGGGTTTTATGTTGATGGTGCGGAAATTGAGATTTTAACACCGCCAATTTTGATTAATAAAGGATTTGCAACAAGATTAACTGATTCTTTAATGATTGGAAGAGATAGAGTTGTAAAATCAATTCCAGAATTAAGGAATACTGGATATTCAATGCACTGGAATTTAAGCTCACAAAAAGAACTTCAAGAAATTTCTGATAATTATAGGATTGAAAAAATCTCAGATTTTTATAAAAGATTAATAATTCCATTTCATTTATTTGGATTGACTCCCCTATCTGTAGGGTTAGCAATACGAGATAGAACTAGTTTGGGCAGATATGAATTATTGGGAGATTCTATAAATAACGAAGAGCAGATTAATGCACTTGGTTTAATGTTAGGGGCTTATAGCCATTTAGCATCAAATTTAGATAAACATGATAAAAATTTTCATTTATATTATTCAAATTTTAATTTTTTTAGTGTTAATTGTAGAATAGATTCATTTTTGAAAAATAAAAGATACAGTTATTTTGATTCAAATCAGGGAGAAATTCAGGCACAGCAATATTTAGAAATGTTTTACAAGTGGATTGAACCGTTTGTTTCTGTATTAGGAACTAAAAAAGAAGTTCAGAATTTAGAGGATTTTATAGAAGGAAGAAAACAATTAGAATTTGATAAATTCAAGTATTATAATTGTTTAAATGAAATGAATTTTAAGTCTGGAGGGACTTATTTGCCAAATGAACTTTTTAAAGCAATCACCTTAACTGAAACAAGAGAAAGAAAAATTCCATTAGAAGGAGAACTTTTAGGAGAGATTGTAAAACAATTAAAAGATAAAATAGAGGAAATGTCCTGGAACAACATTACAATTAATGATAATAACTCAGAAATAAAAGGAATAAGAGAAATTTATGAATTTGCAAGAAGATTAAATACAAAATTACCAACACTAAAAGAAATTAATTTAGATGAATTGCAAACTCAACATATTGATTTTGGAGATTTATTAGATAGTGCTGGAATTAAACAAGATGTTAGCAAAGATACATCCTTAGATTTGCCAGAAAAGGATATTAAAGAATTTTTTAAACTGAACCTTAGCCCCCCGGTTTATTGCAAAAATAAATTAGGAAGATTTAGTAAATATTATGATAATGAAACAAGAAAAGCTAAAGATGTAGTTTGTGAGGAATGTGCCGCCCATAATAATTGTTATCCCGAAATAAGAGATAATGAAAAACCAGAACATGGTCTTGAATATAAGATAAAGGGATTGGAGGATTTTAGAGAACACCTTCTTCATTTCAATGGCCAAAATTTTAATTATCGAATAGAATATATTTTTGATGAAAGTGGAAGAAGAATAGGAACAAGAAACAGAAGAACTTCATCTATAGAAGGAACTGATTTACAAGATAATGAGATAATCCCTCCATTAATATCTTTAAGAAATGGAGATATATCCAGATATTTGGATGTATTAAATCCAGATAGAAGAGAAGAAAGAAACAATGAAGAAGGAGAAAATAATGACAGATAAATACATAGGAATTGAAAATGAATTAGTTAGTTTTTATGAAGAATATGAGCAGACTAGTTTTCAAAACTATTTTGATAGATTTGCAGATGATTCTGATTATAAAAAATCTAAAACTGCAGTAAGAACAACAACTGGAAATGGATTTTATGTTGATGGGAGTGAAATTGAGATTTTAACACCCCCAATTTTGATAAACAAAGGATTTGCAACAAGATTAACTGATTCTTTGATGATTGGAAGAGAGAGGGTGGTAAAATCAATTCCTGAATTAAAGCATACAGGATATTCAATGCACTGGAATTTAACAGCTGAAAAAGATTATGACAAGATAGAACAATTTTACAGAATTATTGCAATCCCTTTTCATTTATTTGGCTTGACTCCTTTATCTGTTGGATTAAATATGAGATGGAAAGTAGATACAGATGATGGTGAGAAAGAAGTTATAAAAAGATATGAATTATTAGGAGATTCTATAAATAATGAAGAGCAGATTAATGCTCTTGCCTTGATGCTTGGTTCTTATTCCCATATAATGAGACATTTTGATTACTTGGGAAAAAAGCAATTTCCTTTAAAAGATTTGGATTTAGATTTAGATTATACTGAAAACTTAACTGAAAAATTTCTTCCAGAAGGAAGATCTAGTTTTATTAAAGCTATAGTGAATAAACCTATTCAGGCACAGCAATATCTGGAATTGTTTTACAAATGGATTGGGCCATTTGTTTCTAAATTAGGAAGTAAAAAGGAAATCCAGAATTTAGAGGATTTTATAGAAGCAAGAAAACCTCTTGAATTTGATAAATTCAAGTATTATAATTGTTTAAATGAAATGAATTTTAAAGAGCGGGGAGTTTATTTGCCAAATGAACTTTTTAAAAATATTGTCTTAACTGAAACAAGAGAGAGAAAAGTGCCATTAGAAGGCAGGCTTTTAGGCGAGATTGTAAAGCAGCTAGAAGATAAAATAGCAAGCATGGAATGGGATAAAATTTCATATAAATTATTAACTTTTTGCAAGATTTGTGAGGAATATCATAATGAAGAAATTAAAGAAATTAAAGAAATAAGTAATATTTATAAATTTGCAAGAGGGCTTGATAAAGAATTGCCTGAATTTGAACAAAATAATTTTGATGATATAAAAATAACTGAGGGCAATATTATTTTAGAATATTTGGAAAAATTAGAAGAATTAAAATATCGTCCTGATAAAGATAATTCTTTAGATTTGCCAGATGAAGAGATAAGAAATTTTTTTAGAGGTATTGAAGAGGATTATGAGTGTCAAATACAACTAGAAAGATTTAGCAGCTATTATAATAATAGTAGCAGAAAAGCAGAAGATATAGTTTGCAAAGAATGTGATAAAATATGTTATAATAAAAAGAAAATAACGAAGAAGGGGAAAAACTAAAATGGAAAATAAGTATATAGGAATTGAGAATGAATTGATTAGTTTTAATGATGAAAATGAACAAATTGATTTTGGGTATTATTTTTATAGATTTGTAAATGATTCTGATTATAA
>JAUSIT010000034.1 GCA_030647965.1 Nanobdellota archaeon
CAGTTATATCTTTAAGTTCAATGTCTTGTTTTCTATTAATTTTCATCCACCAATGCCATAAAGCTTTGAAGTCTTTAACAAAATGTTTTGGAGATAAGTAGTTTTTACCATCATGTCTTTTAATAGTTCCATTTCTCATATCTACGAAGAAACTAAAAAGTTGAATTTCAGTTATGTCAGTTATCTTGGTTAAATTAAATCTTTTTTCAAATGCTTTTGACAAAGCAATTAACCTCTGCCTCAAAACATTTAATCTAATATAACTTCTAGAACCTTTTTTAGAAGTTGCACAAATATTTAATCCAGATTCCATATCATTTAGAAAACGCAAAGTTAAATCAGAATTCTCCTTGCTAATTTCAGGGATGCCTGATTGGTTTTTCTCCTTCCACGCAAGGTATCTTTCTTTGTTTTTATACGGGTCTATCTTCGTCATGTTAGGTTGTCTGGTCTGTCCATCTCAGGGGTTTTTATATCTTGTCGTCTGGATGTGTCACAGGAACGTGACTGAGAGAAAGGAGGAATGGAGGTAATTTTTCTGAAACATACACCATTAATATTAGGAAAGTCTTTTGGCAGGTTTTAAATATGTAAGGGTGTTTTGGAAAAGTGATCTAATGGTAGAAGACTTAAAAGAATTTGAAAAATTAATCAATGAGAAGAATATTTCTGATGTAGATACCATGATGGAAGAATCGAAAAGATTGGTGAAAGATAAAATTCCTGATTTTGAAAAGAAGTACAATGAAGTCATCCAGAAAAGAGGAATAGTTATAGATGCATCAATAACCCTTGAAACAGCATTCGATGAATTAATAACCAAAACCGGGGGGGAGGATTTAGTCATGAATCCAGAAAAGAAAGAGTTTCATTTGATTACTGGTCTAAGGGGAAAAGATGAACTTGGAGGATTGGGTTTCAAGCAAAAAGTATCTCTTGTAAAAGGAATTCTAAGAAAAAATGAGGAAGAAGCCGTTTATCGGGATTATATTCAAAGCGAGAAATGGAAAGAAAAAAATAATCAATTTGTAAGTCATTTTAAGAAATGCGCAAAATGTGATGGCATTGAAAACCTAAGCTCTTTTCATATTAGTCTTGAAAACTTTGGTGAAGAAGAAATTTCAGACGTAGAAGTTCTATGTTGGCTTTGTCAAATGAGACGGAAGCCGATAAAAATTGAATTGTTAAAAATGCCCGACCCACCACTATTAGCAGATTTAGAAAAAATAGTAACAATAAGAGATATCTTTGCTCACGTAGCTATTAATTGGCTATCAAATAATTTAGAGTTTAATGATACTACCCCCTATACTAAACATTTCTTTAAATTCAATCCAAATTGGAAAAACGTAAATGTCGCGTTCAAGGAGTTCATGGATCTTCAAAAAGAAATGTTAGAACTTATTCCTGTATATATAAAAGGAGTTTTATTAAAAAGGGAGATTTTTTCTCAATTTCTTTTAGGAAAACCCTATAGCGAAATATTAGACGATTTTGAAAAACTAAAAGGAATGCCTTGATAAACAGACGTCACACCAAAATACCATGATGACGAGTTCCGCGGCGGGAGCATTTTTTCTATTGAATGTAATGAAATAGAAATCCTTTGGGAAGGGATACGAAGCCGGAGGGTTCGAATCACTTCAATTCAATTTTAAGGAATTGAAGTTTCCAAAATTTTGAAAAAATTTTGAGAACCGGCGGGAGCATTTCTATTATTAAATATAATGAAATAGAAATCCTTCTGAACAAAATAATTTATATTCTCTTCTTTTTTCTCTTCCCAACTTTTCTAGCTCGTGCAGATTTTCCTTGCTCTACTCCTGCAATTGCTATACCTAACCCAACTAAAGCAATAATAAGCCAGATAGCCTGATTAACATTATTATAACCTAAACTTGTAAAAATTTCCAATGTAAAAGACATTAATAAAATAATCAGTCCTAAAAAAAATAATTTGTTATTCATTGTTTCCTCTTTTATATAATCTCTAGTGTTTTTCTTTTTAAAAATCTTTTGTAAAGCAACTCTAGTTAAAAATCAAAGATTTTATATATAAGGTATACCTCCCAGATTACATTAAAAAAGAGAATGGTAAATCACATAAACCACAATCATACAAATCAAGAAAGTTTAATGACTAACAAATTTATATACAAATCTTCAATTGAAGCACTTATTATAGTAATAATCTTCATAGGAATTTATTTCTTAACTAAAAACAGCTTATATGCACTTGCAATAATTTTAATTTATTTTATCTCAAGATATTTTTATAAAAGAATAAATAATAATTCTCATAAAAATCACAATTTAACTAAATAATCCTTCTATTTTTTCTATATCTAAAACACTCTTTGCATTAACAATTTGTCTTCTTAATTCTTTTGCATTTTTCTTTGCTTTTGTAAAATTCAATGCCTGCATTTTTATCTGTGAAAATTTCAAGTTATATTTTTCAGCAAGAGCAATATAATCCTTAAAATCAATTTTTATTTTCTTGCCTTGCAATTTTGCAAAAATTTCAGGATTTCCCATAGCTTCTCTTCCAATCATAACAAAATCAAATGTTTTCAAAAACTCATCTGCATTTTCTGCATTTACATTACCTGAATAAATTACAGGAATAGAAAGATTTTTCTTTAATTTTTCTGCAAATTTTATATCAGGAATTCCAGAATATCCTTGGCTTGCAGTTCTTGGATGAATGCAAATTGCATCGCAGTATTTTTCTGCAATTTTTGCAATTTTCAAAGCATCATCTGATTTTCTTAATTTAATGCTAATTGGTTTTTTTGTAGATTTTTTCATTATTTTTAATATATTTTCAATAACTTCTAATTTATCATGCATAAAAGAGCCAAATCCAAGATCTTTTGCAGTTTTAGCAGGGCATCCCAAATTAAAATCAAATAAAGAAACTTTTTTCTCATATTTTTTTATAAATTCTTCAACCCCCCTTTCAGATGTTGAAAAAATTTGCAGCGCAGGTTTATCATCTAAAATCAATTCCTGTTTTGTAAGAGGATTAACCATCCCAGTATAAACTAATCCACAACCTGCTTTTTTACATAATAATCTAAAAGCAATATCATTCACATCCGCCATTGGGGCAAGAAGATACCTATTTTCCAGTTTCAAATTTCCAATTCTTATATTTCCCATTACAAACCTAATGGACAAAGGTTTTTAAATATAAAAGGGCTAAGACAATTATGAAAAATTTAGCGTTTATATTTATTCTAGGCATATTACTTGCTGGGATGAGCTTTGTTTTAGCTGAAAATGAATCTAATCAACAAACAGATAATGATTCAGATTTATTAATCTCTCCAAATCCAACTACAACAGATTCTACAACTACCACAACTATAAACTCGGCACAAAAGGGAAAAGACTTAGATATGAATGCAATTAAAAATTTGAAAGACAAGATTAAAGCAAATGAAGAAGAAATAAAACAATTAAAAAGTGAAATAAAAGAAAACAAAAAATTAAGAATTAATGAGAAAAATATTGATATAAATGTTTTAACAGATGATCAAAAAGAAATCATAGCTGAAAAAATAAATGCTAAAACAGGATTAAATTTAAGTTCAGAAGATATTGATAATAAAACAATTTTAAGAGCATTATTATCTAATGGAAGAAATGCAGAAGTTAAAATAATGCCAAATACTGCTTCTGAAACAGCAATAAAAAGATTAAATACTCAATGTGAAGAAAGAAACTGCACTGTTGAATTAAAAGAAGTTGGAACAGGAACTGAGAAAAAGCTAGCATATGAAGTAAGAACAGAAAATAATGCAAAAGTATTATTCTTATTCAAAAATAAAAAAGTTTTAACAGCACAAGTTGACGCAGAAACAGGAGAAATTATCCCAGGCTCTGTAAAAAAACCTTGGTGGTCTTTTATGGCAAGAGATAGCAAATAAGAATATTGCCCAAAATTTCTATTAAAAACTACTAAATTCCCGAATATGTATTAATTTTAAAGTGGTAGGATAAAAATATATACTTTTAATAATTGTATAAAATAAGCTGACGAGGACATTTCAGTTGTCCTGAAAAGGATGTTAATATAATCGCCTCTGTCAAGTGTTCGACTATTAGTATGAAGACTGGACTATAACTCTTCATACGAAATCTACACTTGTTAAGCGTGATTATATGGCGAAAAAGATAACCTTTAAAACGAGTCGATAGATTAAGATTGATTTCGATATTTATTTAAGGCACTTTTTCACTGAGTCCAGTTTGTCAGCCATTTTTTTAAAAATCAAAAAAACAATGAGGCCCACACATTAAGCCCTTTGTTTTTAGGATGCTCAGAAATGAGCGCCTAAAGGATGTGGTTTTAGCCACATTTCTGACATAAAATGAAAAAGAAAACAAAAAAGGTTGTGAAAAAGAAAGCAATTTCTAAAAAGAATAATAGAAGTTTATGTAGAAAACCTAGTAAGGGAAATAAATCTTCAAAAGTTAAAAAATTAATAAAACTTGCAAAAATGAATAAAGGCAAGAAAACAAAGAAAAAACCTTCTAAAAAGAAATAAGTCTCATATTTAATTAGTAATGAAAATCTTTTTGAAAAAATTAGTGATTAATTAATAGTTGGGAGGCGCAAAAAGTTTTACTCTTGTAATAAGTAATACCAAATAGAAGAGCAAAACTTTTTCTAGCCGACTTAGTATCATAATGAAATGCAATTATCTAGTAATCAAATCTTTACACTATATTCAAAAACCCTATCATAAGGTATAAACCATTTTACTGTATCTTGAATGCTTGCTTTTTCAATTATCTTTCTAAATAATCTTATTGAATTGCCAGATGCAGAAATAGCAACATTATGAATATTATTTTTTTTCATAAACTTAAATAAATCCTTCATAAATACCCTTACTCTTTTTTCAACATCTTCAAAAGACTCGCCTTTTGGAGGCCTATCATAAAATCCCCGATGCCATTTATCAAATTGTTCTTTTCCATATTTTTTAATTATAAAATCATGAGTTTTTCCTTCAATTAAACCATAACTTCTTTCAATCATCCGGTCATCTTTAATTTGCTTAGCACATTCTGGATGATATTTTAATACTTCTTTTAAAGTATTTTTAGAACGAGATAATCTAGTATAAAATGCAACTTCTATTTTTTTGTTCTTTAATTTTTTTGCAATTATTTTTGCTTGTTTAATTCCTAAAGAAGTTAGCTTAGCATCTTTAAAACCAGTAAATATTTTATCCCTATTATATGTTGTCTGTCCATGTCTAAAAACATAGATATGATATGTTTCTTTCATAGATAATCTACAAAAAATCAATATAAAAACATTTTTATAACTCTAAATCTTAAAAATATTATGAATAATTTAATTATAATAATTGTAGGGGCAATACTAATCTTATTATTCTTTTTTGTATTTAAATTAGAACACTGGGGCAAAAGAATAAAATTAATTGCGATATTAATAATTGGAGTAATGCTTTATTTTTCTGCAGTAAGTTTCTTTAATTCAGGAGAAGATAATATAAAATTAGACTCTCCAAAGTCAATAATGAATGGGGTCTGGGGCTATTTTGGCTGGCTAGGGAATACTTTATTTAGTTTAGTAGATATAACTAAGAACATGGGCAAAAGCGTAGGAAATGTCATAAAAACGAATTATACAAAAGCAGATAGATAAATTATTTATGATAAACGACATCATGATGATCATAATCTAGAAGTCTTATAGCTTTTTCATTTTCTAAGATTTCATAAGTAATAACAAAATTTCTAATGTGAACACTTCTTTGTCCAGCCATATTACCTGTTAGTGGCTCCCCAATCTGAGGATTTTCTAAAATATCATTTATTTTTCTAGTAAGAATTTCAAACTGAAGTTTATCTTTTTTAGAAAGTTTAAAAAATAATTTATCTAATCGTTCAGATACATAAAGTGTATAAGTCATTAAGCATACCTCTTGTTAAAATCTTCTATGCCCCCAACTTTAATAAATTTTCCTTTACTTATAGAATTAAGTCTCTGTAAATATTCTTCCCTTACTTTTGGTTTTTCTTCAATTTGAGCTTTTATGAAAATATCTATCTGTTTGCTCATACTCATTCCATTCTGCTTGCAAAATTCAGAAAATTTATTATAAGTTTCTTCTTCCAAGTTAAATGTTTTTAATACCATCTTATTTAACATTATTTAATGTTATTTAAATACTTTTTGGAGAACAAATGTTTACACTCAAGCCACCTCCTGCCCGTCGGTGACTTTTTTAAAATATTATAATAGTTCTTTTCTTCTCACTTTCAATTCTTGTGAATTGAATAGGTCAGAAATTTTTAATTTCTGAATGGACTTCTTTTCTTTCTAAGAAAAGAAGGTATAAAGCCACCTCCGGGGATCGAACCCGGGACCTCGTCCTTTTTGTAATTCCCAAGCAGTATAAGTTTTCTCTTACCTGAGAGCTTCTCTTTTTCTAAAAGAGAAACTTCTACCAAGGACGCGCTCTAACCAGACTGAGCTAAGGCGGCTTAATTCTTGAAAAATCCCAAAATTTATAAATGCTTTCTATACTAGACTTACATGGAAAAGAAAGAACAATGTTCTGAAGAATGTTTAGAAAAACTTAAATTAGATTATGCAAAATTTCAAGAAAAATATAATTTACCTACATTTGAAAAACTTTCAGAAGATTTTGAAATAGAAAAGCTAATTGAAAAAGAATCAATATTTCTTTTAAAAGATATTTCAAAAGTCATATTTGAAAAAATAGGTTTCTATTTAAGAATGCTTGAAAATTTAGTTAATCCTTCAGGCCATTCAATGTCTATATTTTTAATTTTAAAAAATCTAAATGAAGATGATAAAGAAGAAATAAATAAAATATACAGAAGACTTTCAAAAATAGAATTAAAAACAATGAAAATTGATTTAGTCCATGATGAAAAAAAAGAAGCAGAATTTATCAAAGAAACCTATAATGAATGGAATGAAATAAAGCTTCAATTATACAAACTAACAGAAAAATTTGAAAAAGGCTTTGAAGAAAACAACAAACCAGCAAAAAATGATTATTTTGGGTAAATCACAAGCTCAAAAATCCAATATTCAGTTCAAATGCAGAAACAGGCATTTTTAATTTCCAGTTGCTTAAAACTCTTGGAGCAACTTCTCCGATAATTCCTATTTCAAAATTATCTACAAATATCTTTGCACTTCTGCCAGGGATAAAATTAAAATTATCAAATTGTTCTAACCTATATGATTTATCCAGCATTTTAAATAAATAATCTAAAACAGATTTTAATTCTGTAAAATTAACACTATCATGGCTCAAGGCAACACATAATCTTTCTTTTTCTTCTACACCATTTGAATTGCTCTTATCTAAAGAAAAAACCTTTCCAATTTCAAACATTTTTTGAGGATATGCAGAATCAGAATTTTCAGATAAAATCTTTAATAAATTTGAAGCTAAATCCATTCTTAAGACATTATACTCTGTTTTTGAATTTTCAATTTCAATAAAATCTTTAAAATCATAATTCATTTTTTTAATATCATCTTTTATAGCCAAATGAAATGAAGAAACTTCAAGAAGATTTAATCCAACTAAAATTTCTCTAATAATATTTTTCAAAACTTCTCTTTTATCTTCTTCTCCAACAGTTGAAATTTTAGGAAGCTCTGCATTAAAATTTTCATAACCATAGCCAATTGCAACTTCTTCTGCAATATCAACCCAGTGTAAAATATCTGCCCTGTATGCAGGAATTAAAACCTCTCCTTTTTCATATTCCAAACCCATTTTTTGCAAATATTTAATAAAATCTTTTTCATTTAAATTTAATCCAAGAGTTTTATTTATATCAGAAAGATTAACTTTTATTTTTTCTGGCTTTAAATCAGGAGAAATAAAATTTTCTGAATCCTGAATTTCCATTGCATAAATCTGCCCGCCCATGTCTGCCAAAGTAGAAGCAATAATATTAATTGTTTTTTTAAGATAAACTAAATTTGAACCAGAGCATTCAATAAAAACTTCTTTTGTATTCTCATCTATTTTTCCTGTTTCTCTTGAATTTATAATTGGAGGCATACTTAAAACCTTATTATTAGCATCAATAAAAACAGGATATAAATCATAACCTTCAAGCAAAAAGGCATAATCTCTTCCAGTAGGATGCTGTCTTAGTATCTGAGCTCCTGTTAATTCTTTGTCAAATTCTAAAGGAATAAATTTTATTTCATCTGGTTTTTTTGCAGTATATCTTATTGGAAGTTTTATTTTTTCCAAAGGATAAATTCCAATTGCAAGTTTTTTTCTTTTTCTTCCTAAAGTTAAATGTAATTTTTCTTGAATATCAATAATCTCTTTTATTTTTTCATTATCTAATTTCAAACCCTTAACAATCGCACAAGCAGTATAAGGTCTTACAGATTTCACAGGCTTTTCAATTTTTACAACATAATCTTTCAAAGGTTTATTTACATTATATTCTGCAAATTTCTTTTTTCCCAAATACTGAAGCAAAGATCTGCAAAAGCCCTGATATGAAAGCAAATCAGGCCTGTTTGGAAAAACCTCAATAGATATTTCATTATCAGAAACACTTTCAACAGGAGTTCCCATCATAGTAATAGTATTATCCATTTCTTTGTCCATCTTGCCAACTTTCTTTTCAAATTGTTTTTTGTCTATTGTTAGTATTGTCATTTTTCATTTTTATAAATCCAATTTCAGTTTTTTTATCTATGTTAAATAATGCTTTCCATAAAATTATTTCAGAACCTGCTACAAATAAAGTTATTGAAATTAATGCAGTAGTATCTGTGGGAGAGCCAACTAATTTCCAAAGAGCTACTCCTACAATTAAACAAATTATTATCCAAAATATTATATCTTCTGTTTTCATTTTATTACCTAAAAAGGACATACAGCCCTAAAGCAACCAGCCCGATTACTATTATCCAAATTATTGTATCTATTTCCATGTCATTTTTTCCAGAACTTCCCATTCTGAAATTTGTCCTCTACAAATGAAGAATTGAAATTTTGCTTCATCTTTTCCAAAATTTCATATCTCTTAATTTAGCTATATCATTTTTGTATATTTCTCTGAAATCAGTTATATTAAAAAATTCCATTAAAATCCTGTCAAATCCCGGGCCCCATGCTAAAACCGGTATATGTCTTCCAAAAATAGGAATAGTAACTTCTGGTCTAAACATTCCTGCTCCGCCAAGCTCAACCCATTTTTTATGAATAGGATGAAATATATCTATTTCCAAACTAGGTTCTGTATATGGAAAATAAGCAGGCCTTATTCTAATTTTTTCATAGCCCATTTTTTTGAAAAAATCTTTTAAATATCCAAGTAATTGCCTAAAATTAGCATTTTCATCAACAACAATTCCTTCTGTTTGATTAAATTCAACTCCATGACTCCAGTCAACAGTTTCATTTCTAAAACACTTTCCAAGAGCAAAATACTTTGAAGGATATTCTTTATTTTCAGCTATTTTTTTTAGTGTCTGAATTGACAAGCAAGTTGTATGAGTTCTTAATAAAACCTTTTTTGCATCTTTTTCATTCCAATTATACTGCCAGCCCTTGCTTCCATCCATACCATTTTCATGTGCTTTTTTTATTGATTCAACTATTTTTTTATCAGGAAGTTTTGCTTCAATTCCTTTAATAAAAAATGTATCTTGCATTTCCCTTACAGGATGGTCTTGTGCAGTAAATAAAGCATCAAAATTCCAAAATCCAGAAACAACCATATTATTATAAGGCATTTCTTTAAATCCCATTTCAATCCATATCTTCTTAGCATATGCTGTTGTCTGATTCACAAAATGTTTTTTACCACCATAAATTCTTGGAACAGGAGAAATAACATCATATCTTCTGAATTTTTTTCCTTTCCATGCATTTGTTTTTAAAATTTTAGAGTTTAATTGTTCAATTAAATTTTCATCTAAATTTGACTTAGAAATTTCTTTTCCAAGTTCTGTTAATTTTACACTAATTATTCTTTTATCTTCAATAGAAATTATATCTTTTCTTGATTCAAGATTTTTAAAAGCATATTTTTCTTCAGGTTCTAATAAATCAAATTCAACAGGCAATTTTTCAAGAAATAACTCTTCAAGCATTTTTTTAGTTAATTCTTGTTTGCTTGCAGTTAAAATAATTTTTCCAGAAGAAATTTCAATAAATGCCTTTTTTTTCAAAACACCAAAAGCAATTCTAAGTTCATTTTCATTTAAATCACAAACTTTTCCAACCTCATCAAGTTTAATCTCTCTTTTCTTTTCAAGTTCATTCAATAATCTTCTTTCAGGAAGCTGTTTTTTCAAATAATAAATGCCATTAATTCCTGCCTGAATTATTTTTTTCTCTTTTACATCTAAATCAACAAGTTTTTTATTTTTTAAGAATTCTAAAGCTCTTAAAGTAGTAGTCATATCTGTTCCAGATTTTTCAGAAATCTTATCAACCCCAATAAAACTATCAGAAAGATGAGGTAATACTTTTCTCTCTATAGGGGATAAAGATTCTACAAGAGTCTTTTTATCAAATGTTTTATCCATAAAATCCTAAGACTTCGGTTATTTAAAAATCTTGTTTAAAGTCAAGGACTTTGAAATTTCCCCTGTCGTAAGCCTTGATTTATTAGGAAAAGTCAAAATTTTCCTCAAAATT
This sequence comes from Nanobdellota archaeon, assembly GCA_030647965.1. Taxonomy (GTDB): domain Archaea; phylum Nanobdellota; class Nanobdellia; order Pacearchaeales; family GW2011-AR1; genus JAUSIT01. The sequence continues at coordinate 10,710 of JAUSIT010000034.1, forward strand.
TTGGTCTTTTACTATAAGCTAATTAATTTTAATCTAATCTTCTTAATTATTTTAAAGTAAGGATTTTTCTTATTTCTTCATTAAATTTTTTTGCTCTATTCAATGAAGTTTCTGCTTTATTCTGCATTGCAATTTCCCCCATTTCATAAGTAAATTTTCCCCTTTTATCTTTTTCATAAGAATAATCTTCAATAAGAGATTTTGCTTTTTCTTTTCCGAGAATTTCAGAAGCTTCTTCTCCTGCTTCTTTGAATTCTTCAACTAGACTTTTTTGTATCTTCCCAGTTAAATAAAAATAATAAACTAAGGCATTAAAAGTAATTAAATGAATTGAAGCACTATCTGTTTTAATTTTAATACCTTCATGTTCTAACAATGCTCGAGCCATATAAAACATAGAGTAATAACTTGCATTAACTACCCATAAAAATCCATTAAAGTTCGGAAATCCTATTGCTTTTTGAATATTTTTATTTGTTGAAACTTCAAATAGAAGTTTGGCAGAATCCAGAGAATTATTTGCATTATTAATAAAAAAATTTTCAAATTTGCCTAATTTTTCTTTTACAAGAGAATTATCATTAAGGAATCTTCTAATATTTCCTTTAATTATTTCAATTTCTTTATTGTCTAGCATTTTTTAATATCCTATAATAATTCTCTGCCCCAAATAGCAGAATATGTTTATTTAATGTTTCATTGAAAAGATTAATACTATCTCTTTTATTTATCATTTCATAAGCACTTTCTGCAGAGATTATATTAATATCAAATTTTTTTGAAAAATTAGAAGCAATATTTTCAACAATTCTTTCAATTTCATTTATTTTTTCTTTTTCTTGAATTATTAGAAGAATATCTATATCCCTTGATTCTTTTGATTCAACTAAAGAGCCAAATACTAAAAATACAAAAAAGTCAATATTCATCTTGTCTAAAACATCATTAGTAAATAAGTTAATTGTCTTATTTTTAAGAAATTTATTAGTTCTCAATGATTCTATATAAGCAATATGCTGTGAATCTCCCCTATAATTTAATGATAATAATTTTTTATTATCTTTTATTAAAAGATTTTCATCCATAAGAGCATTAATTGACCTATGAACTAAAGGATAAGCTTTATTTATTATTTTAGATATTTGCTTTATGCTGAATTTTTCATTTATTTTTGAAACAAATACTTTCATTATTTCTATTTGAGTTTTTGTAAACATTTTTTAAGTATAACCTTTTAGGTATAACTATATACCTTTTAAGTTATATATAAACTTTCCTAGTATTATGCATTCTAATAACTTTTAAAATTAGAAAAATAGATTAATTCAATACAATATATTATGTATATTTTTCAACTTCTGTATATGCTTTTTCTTGTCTATTTCAAGATTTCTAGAACTCTCATTTATTATTTGTGAAAGCTCTTCTCCCGCAATTACCTTAGGTAAAATAACATAATCTGCCCCTTTAGCATATAAACCTAAAGCATCATCAATTTTATCTGCAGTTAAAATTACTTTTGTTTTACGATTTTTATGCTTTATTTTTTTTAATAAAAATAAGTTGTCCTCTTCATTTGGAAGAGTGCTTATTACTAAATTAAATTTTTCAAGTTCAAGATTATCCAAAATTTCAGGACTGCTTAAATCCCCATAAATACACGAAATCTTTTTCTTTATTAAAGAATTAACTATTTCAGGATTATGATCAATAACAATAATGTCATCTTTATCTTTAATTAATTCTTTAAGCAAAACGCTTCCCATTCTATGGCATCCTATAAGCAAAACCGTTTTCTCTTTTTTATCAATATATTCTAAATTTTCTTTAACAGGTAAAAATCTAAGCATTTTAAGTGGCTTTCTAAAAAATAAATACAAATGATTTTCATATTTTATAGAATAACTTGTTAAAGTAATACTAATCATAGTAACTAAAACTATTGCTGAAAAACTAGTAGAATCAAAAACATTAAAACTCAAACCAATCATTCCAATTATTAAAGAAAATTCGGATAGCTGTCCAAGAGATAGTGCAGTCAAAAAGCTTGTTTTAGGCCTATAGCCAGACACTCTTAACAAAATTAGGGTAATGAATGGCTTTACTAAAATCGCCCCTAAAAACATAAATATCAATAAATTAAATGTTGAAGAAATATTAGTCAAAACAATTTGCATTCCCAAAGAAACAAAAAATAAAATTGCAAAAAAGTCTCTTAATGAAGAAATTCTAGATTCTAATTCTAATTTAAACTGTGAATTTGCAAGAGAAATCCCTGCAATAAATGCTCCAATTACAATTGATAAATTAAAAAAATATGCAAGAAGAACAAATAAAAATAAAACAGCTAAAGAAGATAATAACAATAATTCCAAAGAACGAGCTGCAAATCTAAATAATTTATTTAAAACAAATAAATGCAAAATAAATGCAATTGCAATGATAGATAATAATTTTAACAAAGCCCCAACAACCAAAGATATTGAAACATCATTAGACATTAAGATAGCAACAGCAAAAATAGCAAATAAATCCTGCAAAAGCAAAATTCCAAGAATTAATCTTCCATGCATTGTTACTAATTCATTTTTATCAGAAAGTAATTTAACAACAACCATTGTTGAGCTAAATGCTAAAATAATTCCAATATAAACAGATTGGATTAAATTTAAATTAATTAATTTTCCTGCAAAAAAAGCAATTAAAAAAACTAAAATAACCTGAAAAAATCCAATTAAAAATATTTTCTTTAAATTAGCTTCTTTAATTTTCTTAAATGAAATTTCAAGTCCTGCTGTAAAAAGCAAAAATGCAATTCCAATTTCAGAAAAAGCATATATCAAAGAAGTATTTTTTACAAGCCCAAAAACAAGAGGCCCTGCAATCAAACCAGTTATTACATAAGCAGGAATTAAAGGTTGTTTTAAACTTCTAGCAATAAACGCAAAAATAGCAGATATAATTAAAATCATTGCAATATCAAATATAATTGATTTATCTGCAGGAAGAGTATTAAGATTAGAAGTTAGTTGCAAAAATCCTGTTATCCAATCACCTACCATTTTCTATAAGATATAATACAAAAATCTATTTTTATATGTTTTGTGTCAGCTAAAATCAACAGCATCTCTTACTTGCTCACTAGACATACCTAAACTAAATAAAAATGCCTTTAGCTCATTCTCGCTTCTTAACTGACTTTCATTTTCAGCAAAACTTGCTATTTTTATTTTGCACTCTGCTTTTCTGCATACTTTTATATTTTGCATGATTTTTGCCAAAAGCAAGGATTTTTCTTTTCCTTCTAACTTCAGAATATCTGAAAAATTAATTACAATTGAAATATTTTTTTCTCTTGCTTCTTTTGCAACAACATGATTTAATCCAGAATCTCTTTGCTTAACGCCATCTCTAAAATGCCCTCTTTCAGGAGAAACCAGATAATCGATTTTGCATGTTTCAATTATTCTTCTGTTAAAATCATCATCTTTTCCCAAAATAGCAATCTTTTTCTTGCTCAAACTGGATGTAATCCTTTGGGTCGTTCCCAGTTTGAGGCTTGAAAAATCCCCGTTAACTTGAGTTTGGGATTTTTCATTATGTCCTTTTAAAAATTCAATAATCTTTCTAATTTCTTTTTCATCAGAATCAATCAAATATCCATCAAAATCTTCTTTTAGCTCATTTTTTGATTTTACTTTCTGAAAAATTAATATTCCTTTTTCTTTCTTAAGCGGTTGTAAAATTATGTCCATAAATTTTCTCCATTCTATCCAAAGATTAAACTTCCTTTAAATTTCTTTCCAGAAATAATATTTTCAATATCATTTAAACTTCCAGTAATATATGTTGGAATTTTATGTTCCATTATAATTTTTGAAGCATTTTGATCAAGAACATAATGCTGACCTGCTTTAAATTTCATTTTATTTGCAGTTTCATAAAAGTTTTTCCAAGAAATATATTTTATAAATTTTGCATTTTTATTTGTTTTTGGATTTTTATCAAATATCCCTCGAACATTAGTTAGATTAATAAATGAAGTTTTCAAATAAGCAGCAAGATTTGCAGCAGTACCATCAGAAGTATTTTTTTCTTTATATCTTAAAGCCCCGCAAAAAACAATCTGGTTTTTTCTTAATAAATTTTTAACTTCATGCATATTATCTGGAATTGTTTCATTTGCTTCTTTTCCAATAATTTTAGTCATTAAGCTTGCATTTAATTTTGTTACATAAATTCCAATTAAAGATTGATTTTTTGTTTTCTGTCCTAATTTTTGAAGTGATTTAATATATCTTCTTGCAGTAGAACCTCCACCAGTCACAACAACAAATTTCTTAGATTTATGTCTTTCAATCATTTCTTTAAATTCTTTTAAGAAATTATAATCAACTTCATTTGGCACAATTCTACTCCCGCCAAGACTAATCACCCACACTTTTTGCATAATATCATAAAAGAAAATGTGTTTTTATAATTAACTAAGCGGTTAAATAAACTATCTGCCCAAAATGCAACTATGTTAAGATGATTTGTTCTAAAGAACAAGAATAAATGGAATCTTCTAGCGAAGATTATGATTAATTAACTAATCCATAGGAGACGCAAAAAGTTTTACTCTTGCAATAAGTAACGCAAGATAAAAGAGTAAAACTTTTTCTAGGTGACTTAATATCTTAACGAAGTGCAATAATTAGTAAATGTAAAGTTCATCAGTTTACTTAACTAAATCTCTTCAATAGAATGGATTATTCTGCATTTTGCAAAAATACCCAATGTCCATCCATTATCAGCTTTTTCTAAAGATAAAATTTTTTCAGGACTATAAATTCCAGGATCTCCAGAATACATTGCAGCCCCGCCTTCAAGCTCAATTCCTTCAAGCTCCCCTTTAGAATTTATTGAATAATGTCCATCTCTAAATCCGCCTTCAAGATTAGTTCTTATTATATCAAATTCTTTTAATAATCCCTTTTCAAACAAATATCTAAATGGAGTATCTCCATATACTAAAGGGTCTGCTCCGTTTTCATCCATATTAGCAATATATTTTTCTAAAGAACCATATTCTTTTATTGTTTCATTAAGCCAATTTTCAGTTCTCATTAAAATATCACAAAATTTTTATTTAAAAGAATTTATATGTTTACTTTATAGCAAAGGATATTGATTTTTCATCAGTTATGCCTTTGCTATTCAGGAAAAGACATAAAGAGCAAAATCTTTTACTTTATTGTAAACAACTTATCATCATTAACATCAAAAACTCCAAGCCTTACCCCCGAATCAATCCAGCCATGAGAATAATTTAGTGCAGCAAAAGCATTTACAAAATCTTCTTTTTTATGAAAATGATGAGCATCTGAAACATAATTTTCAGCCATTTCAATTATCTCTTTTGCTTCTTTTTCTTTTCCTTTAATTATATTTTTCTTTACTTCTTTCAAAGCTTTTTCAGTCAAGCTAAAATACTTATTTAATTTTTCTAAAGTTATTTTGTCATTCATTTTAAAATCTCTGATTATAAACTGTGGAAAAATTTCCTTCCTTAAGATTTCGCTCTTTTTCCCAGGATTCCAATAAATCAAAAGGATTTTGTTTTTTTATTATAAATCTTGAACCAACAGTACTTGAAATAATTGAGTGAACTACAAAATTTTCAACAGCAACTCTGAAAAAACCCTCTAATAAAGGAACTTTTGCTTCTGCAGAAATTATTTGTAAAATATCATTTATTTCATTAGGAGATAAACTAATTTTTGTGAATGTTTTTTGTCCATTTCTTATAATAATAATATTCTTCCCAGCACCGGGACAATCAATAATTGACACACTAGGATCTTTTAAAAAAAAATCAATTTTTCCAAATTTTCCAGAAGGTACTAAAAAATTTCTAGGCGCAGGAGCAACAAAAGACTGTCTTTGAACTGTTAAATCCATTTTAGGATTTTGTGAAATAATCTGCATATTAGGAAGTGATTTTGGAATTGGCAACGGCTCAATAAGCTTGCTAAAATCATATTTTTCAAGATCATCATTATCTAAAATACTAGAAGCGTATCCTGTCCTTTCAGAAATTTTTGGAACCAAATCAGCATTAATAACATCTTTTTTTTCATAAATAGTTGCTAATTTATTATAATAAATAGTTTTTAAAATAGCTAAAGTAAATGCTCTTACAAAAGGAGTATTTTCAAGTTCAATTGTCTTAGAAATCATATTCTTGGAAGTGGCCTAGGATTTTGTGTTTCCTTAGGTGCGTTCATCTCTGAAGGAAAATTAAAAGAAGGTGTAGTCATTGAATCACTAGAACTTGTTCTTAATTGATCTTCAATTAATATTAATCCTTTTGCAATTGTTTTATTTTGATCAAGCAAAGAATCAATTTTATTTAACAAATCTTTATTTCCCTTATCAGAAGTTTCTTTTACAAAGCTTCTCGCAGATAATTCAAAAATTTCAAGCAACTTTACCATTTGATCTGTTAAATTCTCAAATTTTATAGACATATTAGTCATTGCTTTTTGTAATCCAACAAAATTTTCAATTAATAATTCTTGAGTTTCTATTTGAGATAATTTTTTTTGAGAAGTTTTATTATGTTTTTTATGAGGGCCTTCAATATCCTCATCCATTATAGAACTATTCATTTCACCTTTTTCTTTCATAAAATCTTTAGGTCAACATTATTTATAAAGATTTCTTATTGGGTTTTTAGAAAAATATGGGGTCAGGAGGACTCGAACCCCCATCAAGCGGTGTCTCACAAATAAATTTGCTGGAGCCGCTTATTCTACCTTTGAACTATGACCCCGATAGAAAACCATAATCTTGTTAATTTTTAAACTTTTATTTGATTTATAAATTCTTAATATCTTCAATCTCACCAGAAGAAATAGAAGTTCCTGTATATTTTACAGCATATAAAATAGAGTCTAACAACGTTTTATCTTTTTTTAGATCTAATAAATCTCTTTCATATGCAAGATATAATAATTCAGCAGAGCGTATAAATCTAAAATCTTTTAAATTTTTTAATTTGTTATTATCAACACTAACAGAAGAATGAAGTTTTTTTTCAAATATCTTTTTTAAATTTTCAGGATTTTCAACAAGCAGCCTTGTTGTTCTTTCATCAATAACAATAACATTATCGCATTTGCATAAATTTGAAAAAGCAAGACATGAAGTCTCTGCATTATGAATCAAATTAATATTTGTTCCAAGACTTTTAAAAGAACTATTTGCAATATCTAAAAGTCTTGCAGTTTCTTTTTCAAGCTGACCATTAGAAATAAAATCAGAAGAAAGTTTTAAAATTCCTCTCTCAAGCAAATCTTTTATCCTTACTCCTTCAAATTCATATCTTTTAATTTTTAATGGCTTATCAATAACTTCTGCCTTTACACTAGGTGTAATAATAAATTCTCCATTAAAATCTTTTTTTAACTTTTCCAAAATACCTAAAAGCCCATTCATTGTTAATGAAATTAAAGGCCCTGCATCAAAAACTAAATACTTTTTGGACTTCATTTTGCAAAAATATCTTCTACAAATTTAATTCTTTTTTTTATTGGCAATCCTTCATTTAATCTAGCTTCGCTTACTGTTGATTGACCGATATAAGAAGACAAATCCCATAGACTAATTCCTAAAACCTCTGCAGTTCTTTCTGAACTTAACCCGTGTTCATACATTTTAAATGCTTTATTTATTTCTGCTTTTTGAAAAATATCCCTAATATATTCAGATAAATGTCCTGAAATTTTATTTATTGAATTTCTTATTTTTCCAACACTCTCCCTAAATTTTTCTATATCTTTTTTCTCAAGTGCTTTTATAGCAATATCTAAATTAATCAAAAAACTTTTGAAAAATTCATCCCAGTCAGGCATTTGTTTATAATTTTCTCTTTCCATTATTTTACCCAAAGAATAAACTAAAACAGCAGTAATGATATTATCTGGATCTTGATAAACAGTTGCAGTATGAACTGTCTGATCTGAAAGAAGTTTTATTTTATAGAAATCATTATCATTTAATGCTTTTCTTGTCTCTTTTAAAATCCTCAGTATATTCTCAGCCTCTTGCATAGAGATAATAAGAAAATAGATTATTTAAATATTAGTTTTATTTTATATCATTCAAAAAATGTTTAGGCAATATCCCTGTTTCTGCCAATATTTCAAGCCCATAATTCTCTCTGATTAATTCAACAGCTTTTTTGGCTTTTTGCATTTCATTGATTATAACTATTGAATCTATAATATTATCAGATTCTTCTAATTCTGATTTTAGTATTCCCTGATATCTATCTAACGAATAATTACAGGTTAAATTATATTCTTCAAAAAGATTAGTATATTCTTTCATCCCAGATGAAATTATAAATTCTGCAAAAGATTCTTCTTCTAATTTTAATTCAAGTTTATTAGTTATAACTTTATATCCCACAACTTGATCATTTATCTTTGAAAAGTTAAGAGCCATAAATAAAAGCAAAATGAAATTATTTATAAACATTTATGGACTAGGATATGTATGGACATAATACTTGACACCAATTTTATAATAACCTGTTTAAACCAAAAAATAGATTTTGTAAATTTAGCAAATGAATTATTTGATAAAGAAATCAACTGGGTTTTACCTCTAGAAGTCAAACAAGAGCTTGAAAAAATAAGCCAAACCAAACTAAAAGACAGCAGAACAGCAGCTCTTGCCTTGCAATTCTTAAAACAGGTTAAAATCAGAGAGATAATACTTCATAACAAAAATACAGATAATGGCCTTGTAAACTACCTTAAAACAGATAATAAGGCTGTTCTGGCAACTTTAGATAATGGCCTTAAGAAAAGGGTAACTAACAGAATTTTAAGGGTAAAGGGCAAAAAAATGCTAGAAATTCTATAAAATCCCCTAAAAAACAAAGTTTTATAAAGGAAATTTTTCTTTAGAAAATAAGATGTTCTATTTAGCTGAAGTCGAGGATTATGTAAGAGTTGAACCAAAGCTTTTTGGGTTACACACAGCTGACGCTGTAAAAGAACAACTAAATAAAAGTTACAAAGATTTTCAAGATAAAGAAATTGGAACAGTAGTTGATGTTTTAGAAGTTGTAGAAGTTTCAGACGGAATTATTATTCCAGATGATGGCGCTGCATATTATAAATCAAAATTCAAATTAATTGTCTTTAAACCAGAGTTACAAGAATTAGTCTATGGAACAATTGACGAAATTACAAATTTTGGAGCTTTTATAAATTTGGGAGTTATAAAAGGAATGATTCATATCTCTCAAACAATGGAAGATTTTGTTTCATTTTCAAAATCAGGTTCACTAACTGGTAAAGACGGTAAAAAGAGCATCAATATTAAAGATAATTGTATGGCAAGAATTGTAGCAGTTTCATATAAAGGAGAAGAACCTAAAAGAGGATTAACAATGAGACAGCCAGGATTAGGAAAAATAGAATGGCTTAAAGCAGAAAAAGAAAAAGAAAAAATAAAAAAATCTATACCTAAAGCTAAAGAAGAAAAAAAAGAAAAAGCACCTAAGGAGAAGAAAAAATAAAAATTAAAAATGGTAAAAGAAAAAGCATGTTCAACTTGTAAGATATTATATGAAGGACAAAGATGCCCTATTTGCAATGAAACTACTTTTACAGAATCATTTAAAGGAAGAGTTAGAGTATTTAATCCTGAAGAATCAGAAGTTGCAAAAGAAATGAAAATAACACTAAAAGGAGAATATGCAATAAAAACAAAATAAAATGGAATACAAAATAATAAAACAAACTAAAAATCCTTTTTTAAACAGGGAAGAAATAATGATAGAAATAAAATCAGATTCAAACCCGTCTTATGATGAAATTAAAAAAGAATTAAAAAAAGATAATGAATTAACTATTGTTAAAAGAATACAAAGCAATTTTGGAAGGAAAACATTTGAAGCAGAAATATTTGTTTATGGATCAAAAGAATCAAAAGATAATGTTGAAAAAATAGCAAGAAAACAAAAAAAGAAATTAGAAGAAGAAGCTAAAGCAAACGAGGGGGCTAAATAAATTTCTTACAATGGCAATAAAAGCAAAAATAAAAGGAAAAAAGAAAAAAAAGAACAAACCAACTAGTAAGAAATATACAAAATATAAAATTGAAGGTGGCAAACTTATCAGAGAAAAATCATGCCCAAGATGCGGCCCAGGAATATTTCTTTCATTAGGTTCAGGAAGACAGTATTGTGGCAAATGCCATTTCACAGATTTCTCAAAAAGCTAAGATTTTATATTAGGCGAATTCTAAGATTTTCATACAACTGCTCTAAAATAGTTTGCTTTAACAAGTAATTATACTAAGATTGTCTAGCGAAAATATCTACAATTAATTAATTGATTGGGGGAGCTGCTAAGCGACCATAAAATAATGCGAAGCACAATATAGTAGTTGGTTTAAGTTAGACGATTTAGAACTTTTTCTATAGAATTAAATTATTAAAAAGAGCAGTACAAATATTAAAAAATATTAGCTAATAATCTGCTCAAAAACTCTTTTTGTTTTATAATGTTAAAAATGATGAATCGCTTTTTTAGAGCATTTTTAATCATCCTAAAAATCCATAAGATTTTTTTGATAAATCTCCTTTAATTAAAATTAATTATCAATTAATAACCCTGGAAGAGGCTCCTAGAGCGTTCAAAAAGATGCCCTATTCGCCTCTTCTGGGGAAAAAGAGGTGATAATAATTAAACAAAAAAAGAGTATTTAAACCTTTCGATTATGTTGTAACTAGCTAATGACAGCACAAAACAACAGCACTTTAAAAATGTTTATTAATCAATCAAATATAAATGGATTATGGGTGAAAAAAAAGAGGAATTAAATTCAAAAATTAATCAATCCCAATTTTATGATCTTATTACAAAAGACGATTTAAGCTGGCAGACAATTATTTATGATTTAATCAGAACAGAACAGCTTGATCCATGGGATATTGATATAAAAATTTTAGCAGATAGATACTTACAAATTATGCAAGAAATAGAAGAAATAAATTTTTTTGTTTCTTCAAAAGTTCTTTTAGCATGTTCCTTACTTTTAAGATTAAAATCAGAAATTCTAATCAACGATTATATACAAAGTTTAAACGAAGCACTATATGGAAAAAAAGAAGAGAAAAAATATGACTATGGAAGAATTGAAATAGATGAAGATGAAATTCCGATTTTAATACCAAGAACTCCTTTAGCAAGATTAAAAAAAGTTACACTGCCAGAATTAATGTCTGCATTAAATAAAGCAATTGAAACAGAAAATAGAAGAATAAAAAAAGAGATAAAAGTAAAACAAGCAGAAAAATCTGCTTTAGTTGTTCTCCCAAGATCAGATAGAATTCCTTTAAAAACAAGAATAGGAGATATTTATTGTGTTATTAAAGGATATTTTACAACTCCTGAAAAATCAAGAATGGCATATTCAGAATTAGCTCCAACTCGAACTGAAAAATTAAGTTCATTTCTTCCAATTCTCCATTTATCTAATCAAGAAAGAGTATATCTAGCACAAGACAATCATTTTGAAGAAATATATATGACTTTAGAAAGAACTAAAGAAGAGCTTGAAAAAATAAGAATAGAAATGGAAGAAATTGCAATAGAAGATGCGAAGATTAAGGAAGATTAATTTTTAAATAATTCTTTCTCGCTAATAGCTTCTTCTTTCCCACTTTTCATATCCCTTATTTTTAATTTTTTCTTTTTAATTTCATCTTCTCCCAAAAATATTACTTTACCAATCCCATAACTATTTGCATAATCTAATGCTTTGCTTACCTTACCAAAAAATAAATTTACAGCTTTTTCTTTTTCTCTTAATTTTTCAGCCAGCTTAACAGCTTCTTTATCCTGGCCAATGCTAATAATTAAATATTTATCTTCTTTAGATTTTATTTCTGAAACATTTGAAATTCTATCTAAACCAAAAGAAATTCCTGTTGATTGTACTGCATTAACTAAATAACTACCTCCTGCAATAATTGTTTCTTTAATTTCAGCTGTTTTAATCTCAAAAACACTTCCATTATAATAGCTTAAACCTCTAACAAGGTAAGGTTGAAAAATAATCTTTGTACTAAACATCTCACAATATTCTTTTAATTCTTCAATTTCCTTATAAGAATTATATTTCTTAAAAAAAGATTCTGGTTTTTTTAGTATTTCTAATATTTTTTCAGCATCTAATTTTTTTAAATTTTCTTTTAATTCTTTTTCACTTAATTTATCAAATTTATCAATCTCTCTTAAAACTTGTTCTTTTTGTTTTATTTTTTGCTCTTCTAATATTTCATTTAGTAATTTTCTATTATTAATATAAATAATTCCCTTAATTCCAAGCTCTTTCATTATTTTATCTGCCATGGTCAAAATCTCTGCTTCATCTTTTATTGTTGAACCAATAATATCTGCATCACACTGAGTAAACTGCCTAAACCTATTTGAGGTAGCTGGCTCATCCCTAAAAACAGCGCCTATCTGATATCTTTTATAAGGTAATTTTTTATTTGAAGCAAGTCTTTTTAATTGAAAGGTAAATTCATATCTTAATGCTAATTTTCTTTTTCCTTTATCTTCTAATTTATAAATATCTGAAACAGTTTCATCATTAGTATTATTTCCTCTTACAAATTCTTCGTATTCAACAATAGGAGTTTCAGCTGGCTCAAAACCATATGATTTAAAATTCTTAGAAATAATATTTACAGTTGTCTCTCTTTTCAAAGCTTCTTCACCTGAAAAATCTCTAAATCCTTTTACTGTTTCCATTTTATTTACTTAAATCATTTAATTGTTGATTATTTAATAATGTTTCTTTGCATAATTTAATTGCTTGATTAACTGCTTCTTCTGGAGTTTTTGCAGAAATAACTTTTCTTCTTTTTCTGTTATCAAAATATTGATTTGCTAATTTATCACTCCACCCACCACTTCCTTCTATTGCAACCATAGGGATATTTGACTGATAAGCGATTGCTAATTCTGTTAGTGTTCCAGATCCTCCACTTATTGAAATTATTGCATCACAACTATTTACTAAAACAAATTCTCTGCCACCCCCTCTTTCTAATCCTGTAACAATTAATATATCTGTATTTTCTTTATCATAAATATTATTCCCCTTCCCATAAGTCACGCCAACAGTTAATCCATTAAATTTCTTAGCTCCTCTTGCAGCAGCAGTAGATAAACTATCATAATCTTTTTCTGCACCATAAACAGTAATATTGCCAGATTTTGCAATTAACTCTCCAATTTGCTCTGCAATATTTTCTATTTCTTTGCTATAATTTAAATCTGCAGCACTTCCCATAACGCCAATTTGAAATTTTTTAGTCATTTTCATTAAAAGAAAGTATTACCTTTTTTTCAAAATTTAGTTTAGATAATAAACATCCTTTTTCCTTGCATTTATCTTTTAATTCTGTTTTATATAAATTAATGCTTAAATCAAGATATTCTCTTGCACTTCCGCCCCTAATCTGAGCTTCATATTCGGCCAGTTCTAATTTTAATTTATAAAATCTATAAGAACAAAATCTGCATGATTTTCTCTGTTCTTCTAACATTTCTTCAGGAATAAAATTATAAATACCCTCAACAAAAGGTTTATCAAATTTCATATTAAACTCCAATAGAAATTTAATTGATAATTCATAAAAATTTGAGGGCTGATGAAAACAATCACAGCTTTGTTCAGCTACATTGTTATTCTCCACTAAATTCAATATAGGAAAATTCTCTCCTTTGTTAAAGGCGGTAGGAGGCTCAGAAAATTTAGAATTTTCTGGGACTTCAAAATTCACATTTTGGAATACTTCCCAAACATTATAAAGGGCGGTAGGAGGCTCAGAAAATTTAGAATTTTCTGGGACTTCAAAATTCACATTTTGAAGTGAATTCTTCCCTCCTTTGTTAAAGGCGGTAGGAGGGAATCGGACCCTCGTCAAGCGAGCCACAGTCGCCCATTCTACCATTGAACTACAACCGCCATTGTAAGGAACCAAGGTTCCTTGACATTCAACTTCCTTTGAAATTGGGTCAAGCCTGATTCCATTGTTATTCAATTTTTTAATTGAAAATGGTATAAAAACATTATCCTTGCATACATTGAAATTATTAGAATTATAAGCGTTGCTAAAAAAGTCTTTCTTAATACAGACTATGGGGATACCCCCATTGTTTAGTTTCAGCTATCATAAAATTTAACAAGAATTAAACTATTTAAAATTATCTATTTACAAATTAATAATCATAATAATTCTTTACTCTTATTATTACAACAATAACTGCTATAATAACAATTACAGAAATAAGGGAAATAAGTATTATCCACCATAATTTTTCATTCTCTAAAGCTCCAGAAGAACCATTAAGAGTTAAAATACATCCCTCATTAGTCTGACATTCATAACCACTTTCACATCCACATGAAGAACATTTATTTATTAAAGTTAAATCAGAATCACAGTATTTGGGTTTAGTGCTTGAACATAAATAAATAGAAGTTCCATCACTGCATTTATTTGAAGAAGTAGGCCCTCCAGAAATATAAGGAGTTACTTCTAAATCTACAAAACTAGAATAAGTTTCTTTTCCATTAATATCTTTTGCATATGCTTTCCATTGATATTTTCCTGCTGTTAAAAATAAATAAGTTGAAACACTATCAGTTGTGCCTGTTGTCTGAGAAAATTCACTTTGTTCAATACTCTCTCCTTTAGAATCATAAACAATAACTCCTATTTTAGATAATCCATCACTATCACTAGTAGAAAAACTAAATTTAATCTCAGAATCTTTATTTAATGCAACTTTTGCACCATCAGAAGGACTTTTTTTAGTTATACTGGGAGAATCTGTTGAACTATCTGTTGCTAACCTTATATAAAAATTTCTTGGGCCAGAAACACTTTCCTTGCTCGAATTATCTTTAGCATAAACTTTCCAATAATAATCTCCTTTTGAAAAATTAAATGTAAAATTAAAATAAGCTTTAGTGCCAGAAGCAGGAGAACTTTTATTTATAATCAATGTACCTGCAGAATTATAAACAAGCAAATTAGTAATATTTAATTTATAATCATCTGCTACAGAATAATTAAAACCAATATTCGTTTGAACATTATCATTGTTTATTTTAACTAAATAATCAGCTGCAGGAGAAATAAGCTCTGATGAAGGTGCAGAAAGTGCAGAAAGTGATTGGGTAGACAATACTTCTAAATCTCTTGAAATAAGAACAGAAGATTGACCTGCACTATCAATTGCATAAACAATCCAAGTATAATTTCCTACAAATAATTTTCTAAAAAAATTATCATTAATTTCTTTTAGTGAACCTACGCTGCCATAACTATATTCGCTAACCAATTTATTATCTGATTTATTATAAATACTAAAATTAATTTTTTTAATTCCAAAGTCATCAGTTGCAGAATGATTAAAATAAATTACAATTGATTGAGTAGGATTTGCAGAATATATTTTAGCATTATCTATAGGATATAAATTAGTTATTTGGGGAACACTATCGCTTTTAACAGAAATCATACGAGTAATAGAACGGCTAGTTTTATCATTAATATTTGTTGCATAAACTATAATATAATAATTATTAGGAGATAAAATTCTTATACTAGAAACATTTGATTGTATTTGTCCCGCAGGATAATTTTGCACATAAAAATCAACAAAATTTCCAGCATCATTATGTAAAGAAATATTCATTACTTTTAATGGAACTGTATCACTTAAAGAACAATTAATTCTTACATCTGCTTTTCCATCACTATCATTTGCATATACATAAAAAATAGAATTTGCTACAGGAAAAATTTTATCTTCAGGGATTAAAGGAGAATCAGAAACAACCATCCCAGTTATAACATTCCCAGTAATTGTATTTAATCTTTCAAGATTATTAAGTCCACTTTCAAAATTACCATTTAAAGAATAAATTGAAATAAAAGCCAAAAATATAATTAAAACTAAGAAAACAACTATTGAATTTCCAAGAACTTTATTTTTCATCTCTTTTCACCTAATATAGATTTATTATAGAAAATCCCCTTAATAAATTTAATTATTATCGATTAGATTATGCTATCGCAAAAAAGTTTTGCTCTTACAATGGTTAATTAATAAATATAAGAGTAAAACTTTTTGATTAATGGAATCTCTTAGCAGAGATTAACGATTAATTAATACATTACCATACGGATTAGATAGAAATCAGAATTTATTGTCTTGCTCAACCCATCCTAACTTAAAGACTAGTGAAATTATTTATTAATTACTCTAAGCTATCGCTAGATAGCTATCTTATTTTTGCTTGTTCAAGCAAACTATTTCAACGCAGTTGCATATATTAAAACTCTTACAAAACATCACAAACCCCTATCAAATCTTCAAACTCACAACTTTAGAAATATTATCCTGCATACTTACACCATATAGTGTTGAAGCTTCTGTAATTAAAGAATCATTATGTGTAATAATTATATACTGCTGGCCAGAAACCATGTATTTCTTTATTAAAGCAGCCAATATTTCAGAATTATTTTTATCTAATGCAGAATCAATTTCATCTAAAATATAAAAGCAATAAGGATTATACTCTTGTATTGCAAAAATTAAAGAAATAGCAACTAATGTTTTTTCTCCCCCAGACAGACTAGTTATATCAAAATACTTTCCTTTCCCAACCTTGACAATTATATTTAAACCACCTTCAAATGGATTTTGTTTATTTTCCAAATCTAAAAATACCTCTCCTTTTCTGCTTAATTGTGAAAAGTTTCTTGTAAAAAATGCATTTATTGCTTCTAAAGTTTGCATAAACGCTTTTCTTTTTTTCTTGTCAATTTCAAGTATAATTCTATAAATCTCTTCTTTTTCTTTTTCAATTGTCTGAACTTTTTCTTGTATTTGCTCACACTGCTGTTTTACTGTTTCATAAACTTCCAATGCCTTAAGATTAACACTCCCTATTTGGGCAAATTTTATCTGCCATTCTGAAAGTCTTTCTTTTAATTGTTCAAAAGGCATATGCATTAATTCAAAACTTTCAAATTCCTTAAACTCATATTTAAATGAATCGAGTTTTGCTTCAACCTGTGCTTTCTGTATTTTTAACAAATTATTTTTATCTTCATAATTTCTTATAGTATGTTGCAAACCAATAACTGCTGTTTCAATTGCTTTTTGCTTGTCCTGAAATGAATTTTTATCATTAAAATATTTCTGAAATTTTTCATATAATTCCTGTTCACTCTCTTCTTTTTTAAAAAGAACTTTTTTGCTTTCTGAAAGTTTTTCAACAATAATATTTAGCTCACCTTGAGATTCTTCAATATCTCTAACCAAGGATTTTATTTCAACTCCAAATCTATTTAATTCTCTTTGTTTTATTGCAACTTCAGTATCAACATCAACATCTGAAAGAGAAATTTCCTGAATCTTAAGCCTTGTTTCATCATAATCTGCTTCAACATTTTTTAATTTATCAAATTCTTTTATTAAAGTAGATATTTTTAGAGTTATTTCACTAAGTTCAATTTTTATTTGTTCTTGGGTTGCAGATAATTTTTTAATTTGATTCTTTTTTTCTTCTGCATTTTTTAATTTCATAATGTCCATATCAAGGCTGTTTAATTTTGTTTCAAATTGAGATAAAGAATTTTTCAAAGAAGATATTTTTTCCTGTAATTCTAATCTTCTTTGGTCATTTTGCTTTTGTTTTTGGCTAAAACTCTCTATTTTTTTATTGGAATTAGATATAACTTCTTCAAGATGCTGTTGAGTAATCTTGCTTTTGCATAAAGGACAAATATCTAACTTAACAATATCTTGTTTTAATTTATCTTCTCTAGAGATATCCCTTAATAAAATCGCATTTTCTTTTTCCAATTCTAAATTTTCCTTTTCAGAGGAATTAATCTGTTCTTTTATTTTTTCTATTGTTTGTTTAGTTTCTTGTTTTAAAGAAGTTGCTTTTTCAAAAGATTTAGCATAAACAATTTCATCGGACAAAGAAGAAATATTTGTTTCAATAATTTCAACTTCTCGTTTTAACTCAATCATAGATTTCTGTCTTTCAGATTTCCTATTTTCTAAAGTAGCTAATTCAGATTTAATAACATAAAATCTCCTCCTATTTTTTTCAAGCAAATCAAATCTTTCCTGATAATCTTTTGATTTTTCCTGTTGTTTTTTAATTTCAGGAGAAGAAACCTTTATTTCTGAAATTTCTTTTTCAAGAACCTTTATCCTTTCATCTAAATTCTGTTTTTTATTCTTATTTTCATCCAAACGCAATTCAAAATTTTCTTTTCTTGCAATAAATCCTGCAATCTGTGCTTTTAATTCTGAAATTTCTTTATGCAATGATTCTTGCTCATTATTTGTTGAAGATTGAACCAGCTTATTTATCTGGCTTATTTTTCTTTCCAATTCTGAAATTTCATCATTTTTTTCATGAATATGTTTTTTTATCTTTTCAATTTCATTATTTTGATTTCCAATAGAATTATTTATATCTCCTATTTCTTTTTCTTTTTCTTTAATATCTTTATTTAACAAACTTGCCTTACATCTTTTTATTAAAGTTTCAAGTTTTTGATAATTTAATGCATCTTGTCTTTCTTTTTCTAAATTTCTTAAATAACTAGATTTTTCTTTTAAAACAGCAGAAACTTCTTTTAACTTTTCATCTGTTTTTTCAATTTCATGCAGAGATTTTTCTTTTCTTGTTTCATAAATTGAAATTCCTGCAACCTCTTCTATGATTTTTCTTCTTTCTTCAGGATTTATCTTAATTAAAGAATTAATTTCTCCTTGAAGAATAATATTAAATCCATTTGGGTCTACTCCTGCCTGTGCTAAAAGTTCAAGCAATTCTTGTCTTGTTTTTGTTTCCTTATTTATCTTATAGATAGATTGCCCATTTTTTCTTAAAATTCTTGTAATAATTACTTCATTAGATTCTACTCCAAAAACTCTATCAGAATTATCAAAAACTAATTCTACAACTGCTTCATTTGCAGCTTTATGAGCCTTATTACCAGAAAATAATAAATTAGCAGCTTTTGCAGCTCTAATAGATTTTATAGATAATCTTCCTAAAACAAAACATAGTGCATCTGTAACATTGCTTTTACCACTTCCATTTGGTCCAACAACAACATTCATTGAATTTTCAAAAAGAATTTCAGTTTTATTTGCAAATGACTTAAAGCCATGCATCACCAACTTTTTTATATAAGGCATAATTGAGATAAGAAACTAGGATTTTTAAAGGTTAAGGGGTTATTTCA
This sequence comes from Nanobdellota archaeon, assembly GCA_030647965.1. Classification (GTDB taxonomy): domain Archaea; phylum Nanobdellota; class Nanobdellia; order Pacearchaeales; family GW2011-AR1; genus JAUSIT01. The sequence continues at coordinate 30,082 of JAUSIT010000034.1, forward strand.
AAGATTGTTTTGAATTACAATTAATTTAATAAACAGAATTTAAAGAATAATTTAATGAAAAATCTTAATCACCTTGTTAAAAAATTATTAGGGGGAAAAACTATAACCTTATTTTATAACCGATACAATGATGGAAGTGAAGAAAATCCAGATATTACAATAGACCATTTATTCGCGGAAATTGAAACTTCTGAGACCTATAAAGATATTGTTATTAAACTTTCAAAAGAAAATGATGAGACTATTTGGGATACTTATGAGGTATATCGTATCCCATACCTAACTAATTTTAAGATATTAAAAAGTATTTTAAAAGAAGCAACAAAACAAAGCCATAATTAATGCTTCCAAAATTTACTTAGGTAGAAGTTTTTAAGATTATTAATCAAAATTTCTAATAAGATATTCTCTATTATATAAGTATTTTTCATGGGGGGTTAAAAATGTCTTGCTTTTATTATGAAATAATTCAATTCTTTTAAGTAATTCTTCCATAGTATAAGTTTTATTAATCTCTAAACCATAGCCTCTTTCACATACACTATCTTCCAAATCATCGCCACATCCCTCATCTCGACGTTCACAAAAAGGATTTTTATGATTACAGATTGAATCAAAACCTTTGACAATTTTTACTTCTTGTTCAGGATTTTCTAATAATTTTTCAATTAATTCTTTTAAAAATCCTACAAATTCTTTACCATAATTATCATATCTTACACCAAAATCTTTAAAATTGGTAAGAAAATTATACCCTATGCAATCAACATGATGCGCCCTAAGCTCAATACTATCCATTAAAATTAAGATAATTAATCATTTATAAAAATATCTTATTCAAAATTCTAATTTCTTCTGCTCTTGTTTTGCCTTAACCTTATCATAAGTATCCCAAGATTTTCTTATAATTCCTTTATCCCCGAATTTATCAATATTTTCTTCTAAAAACTTACAAGTAACAGGGTCTGAACAATAGCCAGAGCCAAATTCTATATTAAACTCCTTTTTTATTTTTTCAATTTCACTATCTCGAGTAGTTTTTGCAATTATAGAAGCAGCAGAACAGCATATATGATTAACATCTGCTTTATGTTCAATAATAAACTCAACAATTTCTTTTCTCTCAACATGCAAGGCAAGATAATTTTTCCATGATTCAGTATTAGGAGAAGGGCAATCAACAATTACCTTAACTTTTTCACTCTGATCTTTAATTAAAACATTTATAATTCTCGCAGCTTTTACTGCTTCTATCCTATTCAAATTAGTTCCTGCCTTGCCCCTTGAATCAATTTCATCAGGAAAGGCTAATTCAACACAAGTTTTAAAATTTTTAAGAATTTTTTTTGCAATTTCTTCTCTTTTTAATGGAGTTAGTTTTTTTGAATCTTTTACCCCCCATCCAGCAAGTTTGGGTTCATCTTTTTTTTCAATTAAAACTCCTGCTAAAACCATTGGGCCAATTACAGGCCCTCTTCCAGCATCATCAATCCCAATTAAAATATCCATTTAGCTAATAAATGAGAAAGCTTTATAAGCATTTTTGAGTAGTTAAATAATATAGCGGGATGGAGCAGACTGGTTAGCTCGCGAGGCCCATAACCTCGAGGTCGTGTGGTTCAAATCCCACTCCCGCTATTAACTTAAGATGGAAAACACTCAACAACCAAAACAAAAAGAGAAAGTAAGAGAAAAAGTAAAAAGGGCAAGAGAAAATGTAAAAAGAGTAAGTAAAGAAGTCACTCAAGGAGTTAAAAAAGAAATAAAAGAAGATTTTTTTAATGTACCAAATACATTAACACTATCAAGATTATTTTTTGCATTTATAGCAGTATACTTATTATTTTCAGGCTATTCTAGAATTTTAGTTGCAGTTATATTTTCAATTGCTGCAATAACAGATTTTTTTGATGGATACTTGGCAAGAAAATTAAAACAAACAACGTCTATAGGTGCAAGACTTGATCAAGTAATAGATAGAATTTTTACAGCAATAGTTGTTTTTGCTTTGCTTTTCTATTTTATAAAATTTAATATGAATGGGATAATGTTACTAGCACTAGTCTCTTCAAGAGAAATTATAGGATTACCTGGTTTTATAATAAGAATAATAAAAAATAAAGATGCTTACAAAGTAAAATATGTAGGAAAAATAACTACTTTAGTTCAATCATTTGCCCTTGCATTTATAATTGCAGGATTTAGTTTTAGTGTTTATTTTGCAATTGCAACTTGCATTGTTGGAATTTTATCAGGATTTGATTATCTAAAAGATTCACTAAACTAAAAAGAATAATAAAAAAGGTAAAAATGTCAGGACCCGGACCAGGAAAAATTAAGTTAGGAAAAGCAGATGTTTATTTACACATAAAAGGAAAATCAGGAGCAACAGTAACTCATTTAGACATTGAATTAAACAAATTAAATAAAATAATAAAATCAGGTGAAAGCACTTATGTTGGTGGAAAAAATGGCGGAATTTTTATAGGCTTAAAAAAAGAAATGATAAAAAAAGCTGAAAAAAGTTTTTCTAAGAAAAAATAAGATTTATTCAAACATCCTACTTTTAGTTCTTGGAGGAATATTGCCTGTTCTTGGTGTTTATTGATTAAATATTCCTTTAATTTATTCTTCAATTATTTCTTTTGTTTGGGATAATATTTTTTGAGACAATTCCAAAAGCTCTTTGTATAAATTCTCGTTAAGGGAAAGTTTTGTTCCATATTGATATTCTTCTCTTATTTCAGTGCTTGTTGATGTTTCTTTTTGAATCTCAAGTGAAGAAATTTTATCTAATAATTTTTTATCTAAACTTATTTTCTTGTCTTCAATCAAACTTTCTATTAATGCAAATGTGCATTCTTGATTTCCAGATTCATATCCAAATTTAGCTGCAATTGCAAGAAGACATTGATACATAGAATAGAAAAATGCACTTGCAGACCAGTCAGAATAGCCAATTTTTGAAAAGTCTATTCCTCCTTTTAAGTTATGTTCTGCTTTTTTAATATGTTCTAAAGCTTGATTTCTGTCTGGCTTTACTATCACAAGACCTCTAGGTTTTTCATTATTTTTCAGTTCTTTTTCTGCTTTTTGCAAGCACCAACTTAATTTATTTTTTGCAGGGCTCATTGTAAAACTCCTAAAATATTTTCTTCACCAGAAATAATTATTCCTTTCACAGCATTTAATACAACTTTATTTCTTTCATCTATATGTTTTTTTAAATCGTCCATTGTTTGATATATTGGATGAATTTTTTTATCATTAAGTAAATTTATGCTTTCAATTTCTTTTTTAACTTTTTCAAAATTTTTCTTATTTACTATAATTAAAGTATCTATGTCTCCTGCATCTTTCTCTTTTTTTAATACTGAACCAAACAAGATAATTGTATCTGCAATTTTCATTTTTTCAAGTTCTCTAATCCATCTTTTTACATAAGGAGAAGACTCTTCTACTTCTTTTTTTAAAAGGAATTTAATATATTGCTTGGCATAGTCATTTTTAAAATTAATTTTGTAAATATTTGCTCTTCCAATTTTTCTAGATAAAAGTATACCTTCTTTTTCTAGATTCTTTGCTATCTTCAGAGCTCCCATAGAGCTAATCCCAATAAGTGGGGATATATTATTTGCATTATATTCTATTTCAGGACTTTTCAAAATAGTCAGAATAAAAAGCATTTTATTATCTTTTTTGTTTTTCATGTTCCTAATGTAAACTTATAGTTTATATAACTAAACTTATAGTTTATATATGTTTCTGTTAAGTAATTCACACAAAAATATTATGGACTATAAATGTTCTTCAAAAGATTCAGATATGCTGGCCATGATTCGAACCTTTCGAATCTTAGAATATAAATGAGGGGAAGAGCACACAACAATTTTCTTTGAAAATTCTTGGTGACTTCGGTTCTTGCGAATTGCAGTGCACACAACAATTTTTTCTCAAAAATTCTTGGTGGCTCCAATTCTTGCGAATTGAAGCATTCGAACCTTTCGAATCTTAGAATATAAATGAGGGGAAGAGCTCATGACAATTTCTTCGAAATTCTCAGATCCTCCAATTCTTACGAATTGAAGTGATTCGAACCTTTCAAATCTTAGAATATAAATGAGGGGAAGAGCACACAACAATTTTCTTTGAAAATTCTTGGTGACTCCAATTCTTACGAATTGAAGTGATTCGAACCTTTCAAATCTTAGAATATAAATGAGGGGAAGAGGATTCGAACCCCTGTAAGCACTAAGCTACAGGATTTCTTATGTCTCCTCGAAAGGAGGTTGATTGTCACAAAAAATTTGCTTTTATATTCTTTTCGTTCTATTCTAAAAGCGAATTTTTTGAAGGAACCTTGGTTCCTTACATAACTTAAGTCCTGCCCGTTTGGCCACTCCGGCACCCCCTCAGATAAATATGTTAAAAAAAGCTAATTTAAAAAGATTTGTTTAAAAAATTTTCAAGGTATTTTAGCCGATTACAAGCATCAATATAAGCTTCTATAGCACTTTTGACAGAATCTGTATTTTCACTTCGTCCAATTACTTTCCACCCATTTTTCTGTAATTTTAATTGAGTAAAGCCCATTGCATCAGAACCCTTGCCTTTAGAAACTACTTTAAAATCAATAAGCTCATAATTATTTTGAACAAGACTTTTAATAGCATTTATTGCAGCATCAACCTGCCCGTTTCCTTCTGCATAACTTGTTTTTATTTCATTATCTATTTTAAGTTCAATTGTAACTTTCAAAATTTCATTAATAACTGGATGATAAGAAATTAATTTATAGTGTTTTGGAATTTCCTCGCCATTATTTATTGCCCTTACAATATCTGCATCATCAATTTCTTTTAATTTATCTGCAATAGAAAAAAAAGTCTTTGCAGCTTTTTCAAAGTCATCATCATTTAATTTAATCCCCAAGGATTCATATTTTGCTTTTAATGCTCTTCGTCCAGAACGAGGTCCAAAAGTAATAATGCTTTCAACACCAAAATCCACAGGATCCATTATTTCATAAGTTTTTGAATCTTTTATAATTCCTGACTGATGTATTCCTGCTTCATGAGCAAATGCATTTTTTCCAACAACAGATTTATTTGGAGAAGGCTCAATTCCAGTATATTTACTTACTAATCTACTGGTTTCTCCAATTAATTTAGTATTTATATTTGTCTCTGCAATTTTTCTAGTTTTTAAAATTGCAATAACTTCTTCTAAAGAAGTATTACCTGCTCTTTCTCCAATTCCATTTATTGTAACTTCAATTTGTCTTGCACCTGCCCTTATTTCTTCAATTGTTGTTGCACTAGCCATTCCAAAATCATTATGATTATGAACAGAAAAAATTGCATTAAATCCTTTTTCCCTTATTTTCTTAATTACATAACTAACTTTTTCATAAGCTTCATTAGGCAAAAGCCAGCCAACAGTATCTGGCAAATTAATTGTTGTTGCTCCTGCTTTAATTACTTCACAAACAATATCAACAATATAATCACTATCACTTCTTCCAAAATCCTCACATGAAAATTCAATATCATTTGTATAATGTTTTGCTTTTTTTATTGAATTTACTGCCTGTTCAATAACCCAATTTCTATCTTTTCCAAATTTTCCCTGAATATGAATATCACTTGTTCCAATAAAAAGATGAATTCTTTTTTTATATGCAGGCTCTAAAGACTTTCCAGCAGCTTCAATATCAGAATCAATTGTTCTAGCCAAAGAACAAATAATCGGTCCATCTTTAGTTCCAACTTTTTCTGCAATTGTTTTAATTGCTTCAAAATCTCCAGGAGACGATGCTGCAAATCCTGCTTCAATAATATCAACACCCAATTTAGCAAGTTGTTTTGCAATTTCTAATTTCTCTTCAGGAAACATATGAAAGCCAGATGCCTGCTCTCCATCTCGCAAGGTAGTATCAAATACAATTATCTTTTCTTTTCCTTCTAGTTCATTATTATCAAAAGCAGTATTATCATTTATCATATTATGTAAAATTCTTGGATTAGTTTAAAAAACTAATCACAAGTCTAAGAGAAGCAGTCCTAAAAGAGTATTTAATTTTAAATTATTAATTGTCATAAAATAAGAATACTTATCGGATTTTTAAAGGTTTTGAATTTATTTTAATCAAGATTTACTAATTATTGTACTTCAAAAGATTTTGCTCTTCTATCTTGCGTACCCATTGCAAGAGCGAAATCTTTTCGTTAAGATATTAAGTCGCCTATCGGCTCCTAACGATTTATTAACAAATAATAATTGTCGCCAGACAATTCCATTAATTTTTGCTAAAAGCAAACTATCGCAACGCAGTTGCATACTAAGTTTTATAAAATTACTTCCCCGTCTTTTTCTCAACTTCTTCTTTTAATTTATCCCTGAATTTCTTCTGACACAAAGAGCAAACATAAACTTTTTCATTTTTATCCTTATTTTTTATCTTTATAATAGTCCCAGTAGTTTTATCTAAAAAAGTTTCAGATATTTCATCATTGCATAAACAACATTTTTCCGTCATAAAATAACTAAAATAACCCTATTTTAATACTTTTCTTTATATGTTTTTACAACTAAATATTTAAAAACCTAAAAATTAATTAAATTTTAGTTTAAAAAAATTTAAAAAAAGAAGGTAAAATAAAAAATGGGCTCGTGCTTGGATTTAAGAAAATATCAAGATGCAGATGCAGTAGAAAGTGCATTTGCAAAGATAGTTTCTGGAAAATCAGGTTATAAACCAGTAATTGAAAGAAGAATTGATCCTGTAAAATGCGATAAATGCGGAAAGCTAATTGAAGGCACTGAAAAATTCTGCCCAGACTGCGGGAATCCCATAAAAAGAAAACCTACTTCTACAAAATGCAAAAAATGCAATAACTTCTATAATGACGAAGATACCTTTTGTTCAGAATGCGGAACAAAACGGGAATAAATCTTACTTCTAAAAGCATTTTGCACTTCGTTCTTATATTAAGTTGCTAGCTCTGAATGATTTATTAAAAATAAACTATTATCTTATTTTAGAACAGTATTAATTATTCGTAATTTCCGCTAGGAAATTCCATTAATCCTGCAGCAGCATATTTTGTCCAAAGGACTTCCTAATTAACTTTATAATATTGATTTCTTAGTAAAATACATGAGAATAGCAACAATTCAAAAGGAAAAATGCAAGCCAGAAATGTGCAATAACTTATGTGCTAAAATCTGCCCTGTAAATAAAAAAGACAAAGAATGCATTATAGTAAAAGAAAAGGCAGAAATAGATGAAGAATTATGCATTGGATGTGCAATCTGTCAAAATAGATGTCCTTTTGAAGCGATTGATATCATTAATCTGCCCTCAGTTGATAAAAAAAATCTAGTTTATAGATATGGAAAAAATGGCTTTGCCTTGTATAATCTTCCAGTTCCAAAAGAAAATGCAGTCCTAGGCTTACTAGGAAGAAATGGCATAGGAAAATCAACAGCCGGTGAAATTTTATCTGGAAAGAAAAAAATAAATTTTGGACAAGAAGAAGCGAGTGATAAAGAAATAAAAAGTTTTTTTCAAGGAACAGAATCATTAAGATATTTTGACTCTCTCAAAAATAAAAAAATAGCTTACAAACCACAAAACCTTTCATTTCTCTCTGTTGATTTAAGTGCAATAGAACTATTAAAAAAAAGAGGAACTGAAAAAAGAATAAAAGAACTTGCAAAAAGATTAAATGTGGAATATATTCTGGAAAATAAATTAAACAAGCTTTCAGGAGGAGAGCTTCAAAAAATAGCAATTATTGCTGCAACACTTTCTGAAGCAGATTTATATTTTTTTGATGAACCATTAGCCTATTTAGATATTTCAGAAAGATTAAGGGTAAGTGATTATATTAAAGAAATTGCAGCAGGAAAAACAGTTATTGTTGTTGAACATGATTTATTAATTTTAGATTATTTAACAGAATACTTAAATATTTTTTATGGACAACAAGGTTGTTTTGGTTTTGTTTCAGGAGTTAAATCAAGCAAATATGGAATTAATTCTTATTTAGCCGGATTTTTAAAAGAAGAAAATTTAAAAATAAGGGACAAAGCCCTAAATTTTAATTTTGCAAAAAACAAAACAACATTTGGCAAAAAAATTGCAGAATGGCCTGATTTTAACAAAAAATTTGAAAAATTCAGTCTAGAAGTAAAATCAGGAGAAATAAATCAAAATAATGTTATTGGAATTCTTGGAAAAAATGGAACAGGAAAAACAACATTTGTAAAATGCCTCGCAGGATTAGAAGAAATTGAAATTCAAGGGAAAAAGAAAAAATTAGATTTAAAGTTAGATATATCATACAAACCTCAATATTTATTTACAGATTCAGAAGAACTTGTCTCAGATGTAATTAGAAAAGAAAAAATTGATAAAAAAATTGCATCCACCTTTAATCTTGAAGTTTTGCATTTAAAAAAAATAAAAGAACTTTCAGGGGGAGAGCTTCAAAGATTTTCAATTGCAAGATGTTTATCAAAACCAGCAGATATTTATCTAATTGATGAACCTTCTGCATACTTGGATGTTGAAGAAAGAATTTCAGTTGCAAGAGCAATAAAAGATTTAATGGTTGAAAAAGAAAAAACAGCATTTGTTGTTGACCATGATTTACTTTTAATTTCATATCTAGCAGATTCAATACTTGTTTTTACAGGAGAATCAGGAAAGCATGGAAAAAGTTCAGAAATACTAGGATTTGAACAAGGTATAAGTCAATTGCTAAAAGAATTAAATATAACCCTAAGAAAAGATAAAGAATCAGGAAGACCCAGAATAAATAATAAAGATTCTGTTCTAGATAGAGAACAAAAAAGAGAAAATAAATGGGCAATGTTTTAAAATATATACCCTAACATAATAATCCTTAAAAACTTCTTTTAAGTTATTTAATTATGGCAAACACAAAAGAAAAATTAGAAACTCTTGATTGCCCTGTAATAGAAGGTGGAGTGATTACTCAAAGACCAAATACATTTTCTACTAAAGGTGGGTTTTGGGATGATTGCAATCAAGCAGTATATGATCTTAGTACCCCTTATCTTGACAGAGATGAACATAAAGCTACAATTAATGGCAAAACATATCTTGAATGCCGCATAATAACTGATCAATATTGCAAAAAAAGGTCAGTAAGAGAGTAATATTTTAATAAAATTTTAATAAAATTCTAATCAATCTCTAAAGGTTCAATATTAACCTTATTTCTTAGTTCATTATCAAAAAATTCTTGATACAACGCACTAAATATTTAATTTGTTAGAATTTTAGGATGTTCAGAAATGCAACACATTAAATTAGGTGATTTTAACTGCATTTCTGACATAATGAGTAACTAAAAAATCAGCAGTATCTGCAAGGTGATTATTTTTTAAAGCGCAATAGCAATCGATTATTTTTTCTTTAGGATATTGATTCAAGGCAACAAGAACTCTACCTCTTTGTGCTTTTTCATTATCTTCAAAAAGCATTGTAATTTCGTTTTCTGCTGCAATTAATCCTCCCCTAATTAATCCTGCTTCATAAATCAAAGAAATTTCTCTTCTTTTATTTCTTTTTTTCTCTTTAATTAATACACTAACTAAATCAGCCATATTATAATTAATAAAATAGGATTTATAATAATTTAGCTATTTGAACTATCTATTTGGCTTCATCCATCTATATGAAAAATACATTAGCTCTTCTCTTGTTTCTTTTATAAAATCCTTTCTTGCTTTTTTTCCATCAAAGGTCTCAACTTCCCTTACTTCTTTTAATTTTGATATCATTGCAAAATAAACTATAAATCTTGCAATTGCACTTAATAAAAATACTAATAAGATAGGAGTTAATCCAAAAATAACAAAATCATGTGAAGCAATAAATCCCCCAATAGTTGCTCCGATAAATATTCCTATTCCGTTTAAAACATTATAATATGCAACACATAATGCAACCCTTTGCCTTGTTACAGCATCATAAATAAAATTAACAACAGCAAGATTAAATCCTGCCCACATTGCTCCAGATACAAGTTCCATTATAAAAAGATAAAGAACTAAAATAATCATATTATACTCTGCAACTAAAGGAGAAACAAACCAAACTAAGGGGATAAATGGAATATAAAATCCAGTAATCTTAATTACTCTTAAATTTCCATATTTATCTGCAAACTTACCCCAAATAGGCATAAATATTAAAGGACTTATAAAACTTGAAATAATAATTATAGTATAAGTAATATAACTAAAATGCAAATCTTTTAGCATATATACTGAAAAAAATGGAGAAGCTATTGCTGTTGCAAACATAATTAATGCAACAAAAACAGAAAATTTTCCAAAATTGCTTTCAGGAATCTTTTTTACAAACTGTCTAAAACTAAAATAATATCCTTTTTCAAATTTTAATTCAGGTTCATAGTGTTTTGTAAATAAATAGGCAGAAATAGCTCTTCCAATAAAAGACATGCCAAAAATAATTGCAAATCCAATAAATAATTGGGTGTGTTTAAAATAATCTAAAATAAATCCTCCAAAAAGCATTGCTACTAAAGCAACAGCACCTAAAATTTTATTTCTTGTTCCAAAATACTTACCTTTATCTTTTGTAACAATATCACTCATTAAAGAATTCCATGCAGGAGATAAAATTGCTCCACAAATAATCAGAATAGTATAAATTAAAATAACAAAGTTGGAACTAGTATTTGAGTTAAGGTCTTTATAAAAAAAGAAAAAACCAATTGCAATCAATGGAAGCCAAATTAATGATTGTAAAAAAACACTAAAAATTAATAATTTTTTTCTTGAATACTTTTCAATAATCTTTGAACTAAATAATTGTGAAAGATTTCCCAATAAAGTAGGGATAGAAGTCAGCAAAGCAATTTGATTATTATTTGCACCAAGAGCTAAAGCATAAGCACTAATATATCTAAGACCAAAACCATCCATTAAACTAAATGCACATCCCTCTTTTATGCTTAATTTTTTTGTTTTCTCTCTTTTTAAAGCATCATCACAAATCGCACAATTTTCTTTTTTTTCCATTATATAATCCTTTTTTCATTATTTTTTCATTTTGAAATTACATTCACCGCTTCTGCTATTTTTAAACCCTTTGATAGCATCCTAGAGTAAATAAAAAAAGAAATAGAAAAAAATAAAAAATAAAATTTATTCTTGTTATAGTCAAAGACATTGACATATTCTCATTTAGTCATTGACTATTTAGGGAAAGACTTATGTCTTTCACTATAAGTATTTTATTTCTTAACAAGGAAGTATATTGCATACAAAGCAGATAATCCTACTAAGTAATATACAATGCTAGCTGCAACACCAGTACCTAATAATGTTTCAACTAAGTTATAACCTAAAGCTGTAAAAGCCCAGTTTAAACCACCAATTATCAGGATAACCATTGCAATCCAGTCTAAAACGTTTTTCTCCATTTTATTAACCTCCTTTTATGAAAATACTAAGGGGGTTTTCTATTTAAAGCTTATCTTTTAGGGAGAGATTATCTTTTTACATACAACTTTGTTGAGATAGTTTGTTCAAATGAACAAAAATTAATGGAATTTTCTAGCGAAAATTACTATTAATTAATAAATCGTCAGGAACCGCCAAAAAGTTTTGCTCTTACAATAAGTAACGACAATAGAAGAGCAAAACTTTTTCAGGTGACTTAGTATTTTAACGAAGTGCAATCATTAGAGAATATATTCAATATAATCCCAAACATTTATTAAGAAAAATCCCATAAAAATTCTATGAAAGAGGTTATACTAAAATTAATTGAAAAAGAGCTTAAAGGCAAGTTAAAAAAAGAAGAAATTGAAAAATTAATTGAAATCCCCCCTTCTGATAAAATGGGAGATTATTCTTTCCCATGCTTTTCCTTAGCAAAAATAGAGAAAAAAAGTCCATTGCTTATTGCAGAAGAACTAAAAGAAAAAATACAACTTCCAATAGAAATTTCAAATACAGATGCAAAAGCAGGCTATCTTAATTTTTTTGTAAATAAAAAAATGCTTGCTAAAAAAATACTTGAAAAAATTATAAAAGAAAATAAAAATTTTGGAAAAACAAATATTGGCAAAAATAAAACAATTGTAATTGATATGTCTTCCCCAAATATTGCAAAACCTTTTGGAATTGGGCATTTAAGATCAACAATAATAGGAAATTCAATTGCAAATATCTGTATGTATAATGGCTTTAAAGTAATCAAAATAAACTATCTCGGAGATTGGGGCACTCAATTTGGAAAGCTAATTGTAGGTTATAAAAAATTTGGAAATGCTTCACAATTAAAAAAAGATCCAATAAAACATCTTTATGAAGTTTATGTAAAAGCCAATAAAGAATCTCAATCACAGCAAGCTGAGAGAGATTCTTTAAGCCTCCAAATGGGAACGAACAAGAATAATCATAACAAGCTACAGAGTATTAAACCCATTTGTAGCAATAAAGAAGATTATGAGCAAGAAGCAAGAGACTGGTTTAAAAAATTGGAAAATGGAGATAAAGAAGCACTAAAATTCTGGAAAACCTTTAAAGAACTAAGCTTAAAAGAATTTGAAAAAATTTACAAATTACTAAACATTCAATTTAATGTTATTTCTGGTGAATCTTTTTACAATACTAAAATGGAAAATACAATTCAAGAACTAAAGAAAAAAAATCTTTTAATAGAAAGTCAAGGAGCTTTTGTTGTTGACTTAGAAAAATATAATTTAGGATACTGCTTAATTCAAAAAACAGATGGAGCAACACTCTATGCAACAAGAGATATTACTGCTGCAATAGACAGGCATAATAAATTCAAGTTTGAAAAAATGATTTATGAAGTAGGTTCAGAACAAAAACTTCATTTTAATCAGGTTTTCAAAGTTTTAGAGTTAATGGGATATAAATGGGCTGAAAATTTAATTCATGTAGAACATGGATTATATCTAGGAGAAGATAACAAAAAACTTGCAACAAGAAAAGGAAAAACCATTTTTATGCAAGATATTTTAGATGAAACAATTCAGCTTGCTAAAAAAGAGCTTGAATCTAGATATAAACTTTCTAAAAAAGAATTAGAATCTCGAAGCTTAAGTATTGCAAGAGCAGCAATATTTTATGGGGATTTAAAAAATTATAGAGCAAATGATATGGTTTTTGATATTGAAAACTTTATTTCATTTAATGGAAATACAGGCCCTTATTTACAATACAGCTATGCAAGAGCAAATTCAATTTTAAAAAAAGTAAAAAAATCAACAGCCAAATACGAACTATTTGACTTAAAAGAACAAGAAATAAAATTAATAAAAAAATTAAATGATTTTCCAGAAACTATTTTTAAAGCATATGAAAAACTTAGTCCTTCTGAAATTTCAAATTATTCATATGAACTATCTCAGATATTCAATGAATTTTACCAAGAATGCCCTGTTATTGGCTCAATTGAACAAAATTTCAGATTAAAACTTGTTGAAGCATTTAGAGATGTAATGAAAAATTCTTTAAATTTGCTAGGAATTGATGCAATAGAAGAAATGTGAAAAATTTAATAAAACTGATTTAAAGGATTATAATTTTCAAGATATTTTATAAAACCATTAAATTTCTTTTCTTCATCAAAGGAAAAAGATTCATTTGTTTTTAATTTACTAACAACTCGTTTACAGTCCTGAACAAAGCCTTGCATGCATTTTTTTCCATCTTTGGTTTTCTCTCTTTCTTTATTTTGGCACAAATAGCTAAACATTGCACTATAAATTTCAGATTCCTTTGGAAAACAAACTCCTTTTGCATCTCGGGTATTAAAATAATCTTTAACAGAATAAATTTCAGTCAAATTCTTTCCTTCAGACATTTCACTATCTATTTTATTTAAAATCTGTTCTAAAAAATTTAAACTCTCTCCTTCTTTATTTTTAATGTTTTCAGAAAATCTTTCATATTTCATTTTTTCTACATTTCTTAAAATAGGATGATCTTCTGGCAAAAAAGAATAGCAAGTTGATAAAAATTCAGAAAAACTTGGTTTTGAATATTTGTCTTGTTCCATTTTATTTGATTTGATATTCAGCTAAACTTTTTTCAAGAGTAGAATCTAATTTTTCAATTCTTCTTACACTTTCAGTTTCATTAAAATCTCTTTCAACATAATGTTCTGGCCTGCATACTCTCCCATTAGCAATAGGTCCAAAACCAAATTGCTCTTCTTCAACATTATACTTTTCAATATAAGCTCTTATAAAATCCCCTGCTTGAATATTAGCAAATCCATTATAAATTATTTTTTTAACAGAATTACTATCTAAACTTTTAACATCTAATTCTAATCTTGCAGAAGCACCAGCATTATAATGTGGACTAACTCCACCAATTAACATTTCACTCATAGGAGTAATAGAATTATTATAGGTTAAAGTTAAAGCTCTTTCAACACTAAATTCAACAGGAATAATCAATTCTTCTTTTGGCCTAGACCTTTTTCTTAATTCTTCATCAGCTTTTTCAAAAGACTCTCTTATTGATTCTGTAAAACCATCACTAGTTACCATAAAAACAAATCTACAATCCCTTTTATAAAGATTATTGTGTTTTAAACAATATAACTAAATACTAATTAAGGTAATTCATCAATTGTTTTGTTCTCACAAAGATTAATGGAATTTTCTAGCGACAAAAGATTTTACTCTTTCATATTGCATACTTATTGCAAGAGTGAAATCTTTTGAATTACGTTTAATTAATAAAAAGTTTAGGAGACGCTAGAAAAAGTTTTGCTCTTTTTATGTCAAGAACCCTCGGAATAAATTTCGGGGCGTATCTCGGGTTCTTGAGCACCCTAAAAATTGTTTTTTCTTACTGTTGAAAATCTTCCAATTAGATTTTTAATCACTATCAGAAACTCCTGTTTCTGAAGTCGCGAACTAAAGTGGGGAGTTTGCAAAAAACAATTTTTTTGGTATCAAAAGAACAATAA
>JAUSIT010000039.1 GCA_030647965.1 Nanobdellota archaeon
ATGCAGAGCTTTTTGCAATACTTCTAAGAACAGGAAGCAGGGGTGAAAATGTTATAGATATGTCTAACAGATTAATAGCAGAATATGGCTTAGATAAATTATTTGAATGTTCATTAAAAGAACTCCAAGAAATAAAAGGAATTGGGCCGAGTAAAGCAATGCAAATATTAACTATTTCAGAAATTCAAAAAAGAATTAATCAATCCCAAAAACCAATAAAGAAAATTTCTTGTGCAGAAGATGTTTTTAATCTAATGCATGAAAGATTAAAAGACAAAAAAGAAGAGCACTTTTATGTTTTAATGTTAAGCAATCAAAATAATATCATCGCAGAGCATGAAGTATCTAAAGGAATTCTTGATGCTTCAATAATTCATCCTAGAGAAGTTTTTAAGCCAGCAATAAAAAACAGTGCAAGTAAGATTATTCTTGTGCATAATCATCCAAGCGGGAATCCAGAACCAAGTGCAGAAGATTTAGATATCACAGAAAAATTAACAAAGGCCGGAGATGAATTAGGGATAAAGGTTTTGGATCATATTATAATTGGTAGAGATAAGTGGTGGGGGTGGAAGGAGAAAACTAAATCTCCAAATCTTTCAATCCTTTAATTATATCTTCTTCTAATTCTAAAATTTTCTTTTTAAGATCTTCTGGTTTTTCATATTTAACTTCTTCATATTCAATTTCCCTATATTTTGAAATTGAAAGATCCCAATCTTTTTCTTTTATTTCTCCAACTTGAATTGAAAAGAATTTCTTTTTTCTATCTTTAGAATCTTCTTTTTTTCTATTCTCAAATCGTTCTAAAATATCTGGAATATCTCCTTGTCCATCAATAAAAGTTCTTTTATCATCTAAACTATAACCATCTGATTCCATTTTGTAAAACCAAACTTTTTCTGTTGGTTCACCTTTTGTAAAAAATAAAATAGCAGTAGAAACCCCGGCATATGGTTTAAACACGCCAGAAGGCATTGATATAACTGCATCTAATCTACATTTTGTTAATAACATTTCTCTAACTTGTTTATGTGCATTTGAATTTCCAAATAAAACTCCTTCTGGAACAATAACCGCACATCTTCCACTCGGAGCTAAAGCATGAAACATTAGTTCTAAATATAATAATTCTGTTTTTGTTGTTTTTACTCTAAATCTTTCACTTATTTCTGCTTCATTTAAACTTCCCTTAAATGGGGGATTTGCAAGAACAACATCATAAGTATTATCTGAAATTCTAGGTTCCGAATCAGATAGGGTATTTCCTCTTTGTATATTTGGTTTTTTTATTCCATGCATCATTAAATTCATTAATGCTATTCTAGTCATTGTTTCATCAATATCAAAACCAAAAATCGAATCTTCATCTAGAATCTTTTTTTGTTTAGGGGTTAAGATACTTACTCCATCTTTTTTATTATCTTGTAAAATATGTTGATAAGCATTAACTAAAAAACCTGCTGTACCACATGCAGGATCTAAAATTTTATCATCTTTTTTGGGGTCTGCTAAATCTACCATCATATTAATTATATGTCTTGGAGTTCTAAACTGTCCATTTTTTCCTGAAGTAGTAAGTTCAGAAAGAAGATATTCATATAAATCTCCTTGAGTATCTTGATTTTGTTCTTTAATATGCATATCATTTATTATGTTTACTGCTTCAATTAGTAGAGAAGCAGTAGGTATTCCAAAATTAGCTCCTTTCATATATTCTTTATATAAAGAATCTCCATCTCCAAGATTTCTCATAAAAGGAAATACTTTATCCCTAACATGATTTAAAATTGTCTCAGCAGGATAAGTGCTCCATATAGACCACTTGCAATCTTCATGTCCTTTGAATATAGATTTATATTTTTCGCCTGTAAAACTTGCTTCCTGTTCTTTTTTATTGTCTTCATCTTCAAGTTTTCTCATAAAAATAAGATAAGACATCTGCTCAATCGCAGTGATAGGATTACTAAGGCCTCCGCTCCAGAATTTGTCCCAGAGTTTATTGATTTTTGATTTTAGGTTTGAATCTAGCATGTTTATTTTAAGACCTCCCAACTTCCACCCTTTCCATGACCTTTTCTTTTAATTCTTTCATTCTTCTTTAGGTTTTTTATATGGTATCTAACTCCATCAATACTTAAATTAACCATACCCGAAATTTGCTCAACACTTAAAGAAGGATTATTCTCTATGATGTTTAAAATTTCTTTTTCTTTGTCCTCTCCTTTAGTGGTAGTATTAGTGGTAGTATAAGTGGTAGTATTAATAGTAGTACCACTTTTATCTTTTGGAAAGGTTATCTTATAATAATCAAAATCTCCCTCGATAATTGGCTTTAAATTATATTGTTTACCCCACCCATTAATCATCTTATGAAAACCAGAACCAATATTTTCAGAAAATCTTAAGAATCTAAAAGCCTTTGCAATAATTGGATTTCGTGGAAGAGAAAAATCTTCTTTTAATATTAATTCAATCTTTTTTGGTAAAGCACCAGGATTAAAGAATTCAAATCTATTTGAAAATACTCTTATTCGAGCATTAGTTTTACTAAAGTAGTCGGTATTTATTATTAAGTTAACTAATGCCTCTCTTAGTGCTTGAACATGTGGGGGATCATCCTCTCTAACTCCCTGCTTGACTGAAAAAGGTATTTCAATTTGTTTTATCAATCTTTCATATATATCAAAAAAAGTTAAAAATAGATTTTTTTCAGAAGACAATCTGTAATTATATCTTGTAGGTGCTTCTTCATAAGAAATACCAGCAATTTCTAAATATTCTATTCTATAATTTGGAATAGCTCCGATTATGCTGTCTTCTTTTCCAAACAATAATAATCCTGCAAAAGTTATTTTATTTTCTTGGATAATTCCTAATTTTTCTAAAAATTCTTTATCAGTTAAAGTGCTGTATCTGTGAGCAGGATTAATTTGAACAAAGAAATTTCTATATTGCTTAATAGTTTCATTGTCTAAATCTTCCAGTTTAAAAGTAGTCAATTCTTGATCCTTTTCTTCAAAAGAAGCATTTCTAAAAAAACAATCTATTTCTTCTTGTGTTGCTCTTTGATCCCCACTTCCAGTTCTAATAAAAGTATTCTTTTGATTGTCAAAATAAATTGGTTTTTCTCTTTTGTGTTTTTGAGGTATATAAAAAGCAAGAACAGTTTTATCTTTAAAAGTGTATTTTTTGCAACTAACTTCAATTCTTTTATTAAATTTATTTCCAGTTCTTAAAACTCCAATAAAATTTTGTTCAACTTTTTCAGGAGTTTTTACCCCCAAAATTTCATATTCTTTCCCTGTTTTTTTAACTCCAAAAACCAGCCAGCCCCCTGCAGTGTTTGAGAAAGCACTTACTGTTTCCCAACTATTTTTTGGAACTTCAGATTTTGCCTCTTTTACTTCAAAATCTTCCCATTCAATATCTTCAAGCTTCTGGATAAGTTCTTGTTTGTTCATTTTTCACTTCCCACATATAATTTACGAATTTTTGATTTTAAGTTTGTATCGAGCATGATTATTGAGTACCTATTTGATTTAAGAAGATATAAATTATTAAAATAATTAATATTATTTGCCAATTTTTAAAGATAAAAGTAATTATCTGATCTAATATTCCTATTTGTCCTCTTTTATTCATTTTATTTTACCCCCTAACCACCAGATCATTAAAATACATAAGAACGTATACATTAAAAAGACATTGCTTAACCAAAAATTTGATAAATTCCAAATTTGATTAGAATAATATACTGTCGCTCCACCAATTCCAAGAAAAGTAGAAAATGCTATCATACCATTGGCAATCGAATTTAAAGTTTTAGATTTGTTCTCTTTTAATCTAAATAAAAAATTTATTCCCTTTTCAGTTATTTTTCCATCTTTAATAAATTCTAGTTTTTCTGATAAATCTTTTGCATAAGAATACTGATGTGTATACAAAGAAAGATGCCCAAAAATTTCTGGAGTTTCGTGAAAACTCTTCTTAAATATACTATCTAAATATATTTGAATTATTTGTTCATCTGAAGCATCAATTTTAATATGGGGCTTAATTTCTTTTTGAAAATCTGAAATTTTTATGGGAATCTTTATATTTGGAAAATTCTTATTTCCAAATATAACCTTATCTCCTTCTATTTTTAATGGGGATATTGAAATATATTCTCCTTTCGAAATGATATTCTCCTTTTTCATCTCACCAACCCCTCATTAAATGCTTTTTGCATTAATGAATTAAATAGCTCATCAATATCTTCTTTTGATTTTTGCTGTTTTTCTTTTAGTTTTTCAACTTGTTCAACAATTGAGGCGAATTTTTGCTGGAGAGGAAGAGGGGGGAGAGGGAGTTTATATTCGGTAACATAATTTTTAGATAATCTTTTAAGTCCACCAGTACCCGACATTTGTCTTTTTCCAGCTTTGATGAATTTACTGCTTGAAATTAGATAATAAATTAGATGAGATAAAATTTTATTAGAAGGTCTTAATACAAAGAATTCACTTGATCCAAAACCAATTCCATTTTTTAAATTTTTAGCAATCCCAGATTTTCCATTTTCAAAGCAAGGAGTAACTTTTGCAAGTAAAACGTCCTTTTCTTTAAAATATGTATACCCTGAAAAAATATCCCTTATTTTTTCAGTACCTTTTAAATTGAAATAAATTTGATGTTCTTGAACATCAGCCATAGGAACAAATGACACTTCCAAATTTTTATTAACATCTCTAATTTCCGCTTTTTTAGGATTAAATTCACAAACAGTTCCCAATTCTACTTCTTCAAATCCCTTATTATAAAACATCTCATAAAAAACACTTTGTAGATATTCTTTTGTTAATTTATCAGCTTCTTCTCTTTTTTCTTTTAATTCTTCTGCTTTTTCTAGGATTGAGACTATTTGTTTTTGTGTTTTTTTATCTTCTGGATATGAAATTTTAATTTGTCCTAAATAATTTTTAGAAAGATGTTTTAATCCTGCACCCTTAAATCCGTCTTCAAGAAGAGAAATCTGCCCGCTTAAATAATAATAAATATATTTAGTCATAATTTTATCTATAATCTTAACAATAAAACAATCTGTACTCGTTGCAAATTTCTCATTACAATAATGAACTCCAGCATGCCCGCCCGTAGCAAATATTAAAAATTCCCCATTATGATTATATTTATCAATGAATTTTGATTGTTTATCACTCGATGTAAAAAATTTATATTTTCCTTCTTCATTTCCCTCACCTGCTTTAATCTTAGACTTTGTCTGAAATTCAGTAATCTCTCCAAGTTCAATTTCTTTCCAACCTTCAGGTAATTGTTTAGTTTTCATCTTTTAACAAAAGGTCTAATAATTTATTTAAAATGCCATAAGTTCCAGCAATTTCTGCAAGATAAAAACATAAGAATACTAAAGGTTTTATTGGTTCTAAAAAAGGTCCAACCATCAAAGGATCTAAAGCTTCTTTAATTATTTGGTTAATTGATAAAATCTGATCAATTATTATCCATAAAATTGCACTTATTATTATTTTAATAATTGTTTTAGTCTTCATTTCTTCTCCTTCCTTTCTTTTATTTCTTTAACCTTTGCAGGAGCTACAAAAATTATGTCTAAAAATTGTTCTGCAAGATTAAGAATTTCTTCTGCATCTTCCTTACTAACTTCATCATCATTAGGGTGAACTCCATCATTCCCAATTAATCGCACACTTTGAGCAAGCTCTCTTAAATCATTGCTAATTACTCCTTTTGTTGTAATCTCATCTATTTGATCATAAAGTTCTTTTTTTGTTGCTCCTTTTTCTTTACAGGCTCTCTGCAAAGCCTTTCGACACATTCCAGAAGATGCATTAATAGCACCAACACTAAAACATAATTTTGCTTCTTCCAAATCTTTTTTTATTTTTTCAGGAATTCTTTCATCAACTACAGAAGGTAATGGAAAAGGATAAGTTTTTGTTAATATGAATTTATTACTAGATTCATAACCATTAAGCAAAACACAATTTTTGCATGAAGGACAAACTCCAATTACCCAAATACCCTTCTCATTTTTAAAATAGTCCTCTGAATAATCTTCTATTTCTCCCCCGTTATCATCTGAACTTATCCAAGAGAAATTAACATGGATTTTACAATAAGGACATATTGCACTTACACGATTAAAAAAGCTCATTCTTCTCCCCCCAACCCATATATAAAATCATTAAACGAAACATTTATAAATTTCATAGTCCTAAAATAATTATATAGGGGAACAGGACCTGACGAAACCCATATACGCTCTGCGTTGGTATGGCGAGTAGGATTGACGGACCTACTTACCCTGTACACTTTTTCAAAATAATTATTTTTCATTTTGCCTCTTCAATCTTTCAATATTTAATAAAGTGTCTAAAACAAGGCTTGCTCTATATTCTGGAGTATTTTTGATTAACTTGCTTTCTGGTTTGACAATAGTTTTGTTTCCATCGACAATTTTTACAAATTTTTCAAAGTTGGGATATTCATGGTCATCTATTGATATAAAAATTATGCAATTAGTGTGTTTTTTAATGAAATCAAATACTTCTAAATAAAGATCCATATTTTGCCGCATCTCTCGAATCTTGTGTTTAAGAAAAAAATTCAAAATATCATTCTTTTTTATTATTTCTTTTATAGAATGAATATAAGAAGACTTATTTTTTAACTCTTTATAATGAGCAAATTTAGAAATCCTTGGAACCAAATCAAAAAGTTTCTTTTTTTCAATAATTGTGTAGCCTACTAAATTTACAGAGTAATCTATAAAAATATAATAATCAAATTCTTTCATTCTTTACCTCCAACTAGCTCTCTAGGAACATCAACAGAATCTGATTTTGTTTGATGAACCCATTCATTTTTTTCTTGTATTGCTTGGTCAATTTCTTGTTTTAAATTTCTGATAAATTTGTCTGAAAGATTGTTCAGAACTTCAACTTCCTGGCCAGAATCAAGTTGAACCAACCAAGAAAACGAATTTGTGGATTTATTGTAAATTATTTTGCTTTTTCCAGATAAAAATTGCTTTCTAGGGGATTTAAGATTTTTTAAAACTAAATCTCTGATATATTCCGATGGAGCAATTTGATTTTTGTTACAATATAATTTTAAAAGAACTACATCATTGAGGGGTAATCTGGTCGAAACTGAAACATATTCTTTTGATTCTTTCATCCCATCTTCTTCGGAATAATTATTCTCCATGACTTGTCAATTAGAATTAGATTTATAAATATTTGTGTGATTAAGTCTACTTATGTGGACGTATAAGTTCTATTTAAACCTTTCGCTTAGTTACTTTATCCTTATCCTTTCAACATCTCGGACTATCGCCTTGAGCTGATCTGAACTGAATTTATCCAGAGGATTTTCATCTGCTAGGGGATGAACTGTGAGATCTTTAGGGGTTAGATGCTTGTTAAAGGCAAAAAACTTCTCTAATAATCTTAAGAATCTAATCTGTTCAGCATTATATTCTTTATTGTTTTCTACTATGAGCTTTTCAAATTCATTTCTTATCATTTCTTGAGGGTCAGGCAGGTTTTTCAAATCTAAAATATTTCTCAAGAAAACAACAAAATCTTGACCTTTCTGAATGTTTTCAATTGTCCAAGTTGATTTTAGTTCTTTAAGCTGTTTTTCAATTTCAAAAAGCTCTTTCCAAGTAACTCCTTCTACAGCCATTTTTTTCATTAGATTAGAATTCTTAATATATTCTAAATCAGGATCTTCTTTAACCTGCATTTTAAAATCTTCAACATCCCTAGTATAATCTGTTGCATCAACTTTAATTATTTTTTTCCTATCAGGTTCATAATATTTCATTAAAGGAGCAATTTCTCTAATCAAAAAATCAATATCTGCAAATGTAAGTTCTTTCCAAAATTTTTCTTGCATAACTCTTATAATTTGTTCTTGTTTTGTTCTTACAACTTGTAAATTTGAACTCCAAACATTCTCAATTCTTTCTAATAAAAAATCTTGTTCTTCTAAAATTGATTCATTATCATTTTCTTTGACATAACTAAATAAATCAACACAATGAGAAATAAAAGTTTGAGCTCTTCCATCCCCAAAATCAGTAAATCTAATCAAAGGAGCAATTTCTTTTTTTAATTTTTCAATATATTCTTTTAAATCAAATTTTTTTGAAACAACTTTATTAATCATTTCTACATATGGCCTTACAATAAAAGATTTTTGATCAATTTGAGAAACATTTTCAATAATTCTTCTTTCAATAATTTCTTTTTCCTCGTTTGAAAGTTTTTTCTTCAATAATTCCACTTCTTTATTAAATATTTTAATCTTAACATCTTCACTAATTCTTGTTTTATCAATAATTTCGAGCTGATGCTCTTTTACATTTGAAAAATCTCCAAATTTAAAATCTAAAATTCTAAAATCTTCTTTAACATGAACCCCTTCTTTCAAGGGTAACCAAGATTTATCCTTACAAGCGGAAAAACTTCTAGTACCTCTTCCTAACATTTGCCAAAATCTAATATGGGAAAAAACAGGCGTAACAAAAACTAAATTACAAATTTCAGGAAGATCAATGCCAGTATCTAAAACACCAACTGAAAGAGCAATTCTCGGATTTGAATCTTTAATAAATCTATTAACTTCATCCATATATCTCGTTGGGCTTGATTCAATAACTACTGTATCATCTGCTAAATTAGGATACAATCTATCAAAAACTTTTTTTAATTCATAAGCATGTGCAACACTAGAACAAAAGAAAATGGTTTTGCAAGGTTTATCATCTTCAGTTTTATAACATCTATTCATAAATTCCATAATAATGAGCTCATTTGTTTTTTTATCAGTAAAATATTTTGCAAATCTTTTTCCAGGAACTTCAAAATGATCTGGATCTTCATCTTGTTTCATTAATGCAGTTTTAAGTTCATTATTTAGGTCTATTCCTTTAATTCCCAATTCTAAAACTTTAGTAGATATAATTTGAGCATCATAAGGTGCAAGAACACCATCTCGAACAGCTTCATCATAATCATATCTAACTGTTGGTTCTCCTCTAGGGCAATCAAATAAATCAAAAGTATCTCTATCTTCGCTTTTTGAAGGGGTTGCAGTTAAACCTATTTGAATTGCATCAAAATATTTGAATAGTAATCTTTCTGAATCATAATAAGATCTATGTGCTTCATCAAATACAATTAAATCAAAAAATCCTGGACTAAATCTCTGAAGTTTAAATCCCCCTTTATTATCTTTACCTTTAAGAGTTTGAACAGTAGAAACATAAATTCTTTTATCCATTTCAAAATCACCCATTTCATTCAACAATGTTTTAGGTTCATCTCTTAATGGAGAACTATCAAAATTTGCAAATGCTTGTCTTCCTAAAGATATTCTATCAACAACAAACAAAACATTTGTTATATATCTCGATCTAATTAAAGCATCAATAATTGCCAAAGCCACTCTTGTTTTTCCTGTTCCAGTAGCCATATTAATAAGAGCTTTTTTATTTCCTTTTTCTAAATGATTCAAAATTTGTTTAACAATCTGCACATTTTTGGATCTATTAACAATTTTAGTATTTACTCCTATATTAGAAAGCTTTTGTCTTTCTTTTGAAAGTATCATTCTTCTATGCAAATCTTTCTGCGAGAATGGTCCAGAAATTTCCCTAGTAGGATATCCTTTTTCTTTTATATACCATTTTTTACCGTTTGTTAAAAATATTGGAACAGATATATCTATTTGGGATTCAATATCTTTCTGATAAGTTGTAGCTTGGATACTTCCTTTTTCAGCATCTAAAGAAAATTTTTTAGCTTCAATTATTGCTAAAACAGATTTGTCTGAATCTAAAAGAACATAATCAATAAATCTATCAACCCCAATTTCAATATTTCCTTTATTAGGTATATATTGTTTTATTTTAAAATCTGATTTTACAGAATTAACTTCTCTTCTAATATAATCTTCTTTCCAATCAGCATCTTCTTTTAATGCTTTATCAATTATTTGTTCTCGTGTTTCTTTTTCTGATAAATCTACCATAAAAGAATAATAGAATGATTATATAAAACTCTTTCCCCCACCCCCACCATTCTTATAAATCCTAAATTCATCTTTCCCGCATGAACCTCAAAAAATCCCTTGTTGCTCTCGCCTTAACTACTGCCCTATCTGCATCTTGCTTTTTTTCTCTTTCTCTTTCTCCAAATCTTAGTGGCCAACATGAAAAAAATAATCATCCAGATTATTCCCACATGTCCTACAAAAAACTAATAAAAGAAATAAAAACTCCTGAACAAGTCACTGATTATCTTTTAGATTGTATAGAATATGAACCTAGTGACTTTTCTTTTGTAAGATCTTTTAGAAGAGTAAACAGAGAACACAAAGCAGATTGTATTGAAGCAAGTATTTCTGCAGGCGCATTATTAAGTGATGATGGCTACGATTTAAAATATCTTTGGATGTTTAATGATAATCCTGAAAATGGCCGTGCAGTTTATTTTTATGTCGGAAATGCGATTTCCGATCATCTCAAAAACCCAAAACTTAAACAAGAAGGTTTTTCGGATCAGGATAAAAGCAAGTTATATGGAACACTAGGAATCTTTCAAGAAGATAATAATCTTCCAAGATTTTCTGATTTAAGAGAAATATCTGATTTCTTCTATTTTCAAAATTATATTCCTATGAAAATAGACGAATTTATGATTGATGATTTTTTTGGAGCGATTAGATAAAAATTTTATTCCTTTCTCTCATCCTTAACTTCAAATGAATCCAAGACTTGAGTTCTTAGAGAATGCAAACTTATTTTAGCTAAAGAAGATTTAATAAGTTCTAGCTCTTTTTCTAAAATCGATTCATTTGTTCTAAGAATTCTTTCAACACTCTCACCTATTTTAATCTTTGATTCTTCTTCATTGTTACTATGTGCAGTACAATATATACTACCCATCCCCTCTCCAAAATGTTTTATTTTTGCATAATAACGGCCATAAGGGGTATATTGGGTATTATGTATTAATTCTATTTGTCCAACTCCAGGAACATCATATTTATTTATTATTTTTTCTTCCATCTTGTCAAATCTAGCTGAAAAAGTATATTTAAAGTTTTATATGTTTTTTAGAATTTTATCCTTTTCTCTCTTTTTCAATAGCCCCACAAGCTTCTTTGTAATTGCACCTATTGCAAATACCCGAATTCTTTGACCATTCCTTTGTCCCAAAACAAGCTTTTTTTAAAGGATATTTTGACTGACTTTTAGCTACTTGATTTTCAACCATGCAAAATACAGATATTTACCCTTTTTACACCTTTCTGTTCACTCTTTTTTATTTCTTGGAAACAATATTCTGTAAATATATACTAGAATAAAGAGTAGTATAAATATTGCTGCGGATGTTATCAAATGAGGTTTTAATATTCCTCCAAGTTCTCTATTGCTCCATATCCCTGTGTTCAAATCTTTATTATAATTTTCCCAACTATCTCTTGGAAGACAAACATCTCCCCTTTCATCATCTGCGTTTCCATTACATATACAAATCCCTTTTAAGTCTCCAGCACCATTAAATTCTTTAAATTCTTTTTTATATTCCAAACATCTTTCCTTATTATTTAGATAAGTTCTTTTATAATAAACACAAACAGGTTTTGATAAATCATTATCTTTGGATTGCACTTCTCCAAATATCCCACAATCACAATTTAGAAAAGCCGTTTCCCCTTGAGGGGCTCCAATAATAATACTCCAAGGATTATTTCCTCTCCAAATGCCATTACTAAAGCCAGTATCAGAAAGCCCATGCACGCAACTTATTTCTTCTGAAGAATTCTTAAATGTTGTTCCGGCCAATAATGCAGAATAAATAATTAAGGTTAATAAAAATGATAAAAAAAGAGATGCCCAAATCTTTTTTGCCATATTTAAAAAAACATTAGTTTATATTTAAATCTTTCACCAAACATCAAGAACTAATCTCTATTTTACTTTTCCCCTTTTTCATAAAATTACTAATTCTCTCTCCTTTTTAGGACTTTTGTTTCTTTTTTGGCTCTAAACTTTGTTTAATGCTGCTTGCTAGATTATATATTGCCATTTTAAATTCATCACCAATATCTTGCCATTCAATATCTTGCTTGTTTTTTGATTTTTCTTTTTGCTTTTTTGGCTTTTTGCTTTTTTGATTTAAATTACTAAATATTTTTACATATCCAAAAATTAGCGTAGTAATAAATACTAAAATTAAGACTAATGGTTCTAAAGATTGAAATGCACTAAATGCTTCTTGATTTAAGGTAATTTTAATCATATAAAATATTTCAAAAATAAAATTTACTAAAAATATTCCTCCAAATGCATTAAATATTGGTGCAGGAAGATTTAATGGAAAACTAAATACTAAGAAAAGTTCTCCAAGATAGAATAATATAGAAAAAATAATTACAAGGCCTAAATTTTGATTTAAAAATTCTATAATATTCAAATAAACAGAATTGTTTATATTAATTATATTGGCTATTCCAAGTAATAATAAAAGAACCAATATACTAATTAGTCTTGATAATGTTACTCCTAAAACTGTTTTATTTTTATTTATCCCCATTATAATTAACTTAGATAATTATAACTTTTAAATCTTTTTTAAACATCTTTTTCTTCATTTAAACTTTAATTAATAGTACACAAACCACCTACAAACTCTTTTGTAAAATGACAATTATCATTTATGCTTTCACATTTACTTTTATCACAAATATCCCAAAATCCCTCGCCACAATTAGAACAAGTCTTTACATTACAAATGTCTTTGAAAGATTCAAATCTTAGATATCTTGAAAAAAAATCAGAACATTTTTTATAATCATAATTTTCACAAGAAGTTGGAAAAGAACATTCAAAAAGATCAGATAAATATCTTTCAGAAACAGGGTCATAAGTATGCCTTTTTCCCAGTTTATCAATTCTTTGTGTTTCTATCGTTGCAAAATTACCTCCTTTGGTTGGGCGATAACCATAACCTGTGCATCCCCAATAACAACCAGTTCCTTCTAAACAATCTGTTCCTAAATTCAAATCATCAGGGATAAAACTATTTTTAATGCATTGTGAATTAAAATAAGGATCTTTTTGTTTTAACCATAAACAATCTTCATTTTTGTGTGCATTGCATTCATTTTGAGTTAAATAGTTTGTGCATAAATAATTATTATATTTTTCAACAAATTGTGACACTATTTCAGATGAAGGAACTGACTTACCATTGCACCATTTTGGACAACCAGGAGTAGTATCGCAATTTGGAATAGAATAAGAAACATCTAAAGAAGAGTCCCCCATTATTCCAGAAGGATTATAGGGAGTTGCATATTCATCTCTTAAACCTAATAAATGCCCAAATTCATGTAAAAATATATAGAAATCTGAACGATATGCTTGAGCTTGAACTATCATCTCTCCTTCCCCATAACCATTAATTACTACAATGAAATTGTTCTTAGATCGTTCTTGAACCATAGAGATTCCGCAATTATCTTTAAAAAAAGAAAATAATTTAGATTGATCATGAAAATTATATGGCTTTGTTATCATAAAAACATTTATTTTATCTAAATTTGAAGCAAAAGGTTCTACAGTTAACAAGCCATATCCTAATGTTTTACTTCTACTAAAAAGCATTCGATTTATATCATTTTGTAAATTTTTATAATCATTTGAATCATCACATCTATAATTACAATATATTTCATTTTCATTATACCCTGCCCCAATAATAAAAATATTCATAGCATTCTCATCTCCATCTCCAAAAACTCTTGCGCATGTTTTAGATTCTAAATCGGTTTTAGAAATTTCTTCAATAATACAATTTTTTGAACATCTATCACTATCTATTAAATTTCCATCATCACATTCTTCTTCTTTTTCAAGAATATTATTCCCACAAACAGGACTAACTATTTTATCAGGCTTATTAATATTGGTTTGATTTATTAAAGATTGATTTGCATTTGTTGTAGAATTTATTATATTGCTAGTTTGATTTGTTAAATTGATATTTGTAACTTTGTTTGCAAGATATCTTCCTGCAGAACATTTAGCATTTGTTCCTCCATTAATTCCTTGACAACCCCATTCCCATCCAGTTAGATTTGAATTAAATGAAGTTACATTTCCTTGTATGCAATTATCTCCGGCCCAATAGAGCAACTCAGAAAAATTTCCTCCATTATTTATCCCACACTTACCATTAATTAAAGGAACTACTTTTTCTTTGCAACATCCCGCCATTCCAGAACTATCACATGTTTTATCCAAACTTATATCTCTTACATAATCTAAACTTTTTTTAGAACACGAAACAATAGGTCCTGAACCATCAATATTCCCACAAATATAACCTTTAATAGTACATTCATTTGAAGAAACAGCTTTCCCAGTCATTTTTCCAAAAAAATTATCCCAAAAATCAGAAAAAGAAAATGCAGATGCAAAAGAAATAGATAATACTAATATTGAAAAAACAAAAATAACTCCAATCACCTTTTTATTCATTAAAAATAAAGTTATCTCCCGTATATAAAGATTATTATTCTTTCACGCCAAAAACGCCTTTTCAACAACTTTTTTCTGGCCGTCTATTTCAATTTCTCTTACTAAAATTCCTTTTCTTTGGGAAAGCTCTCTTACTTTTATAGGATCTTTTTCATTTTTAGGATAAATTATATCGTCGATTTTTAGAGTATGGCTTATTCTTATTTCATTAAAATCTCCAATATCAAAAAATAATTCTTTTACAATTTCTTTATTAGATGTTTTCAAAGAACAAAAATCAATTTTAACTTCTTTTTCAGCTGATGTTGATGGCTTTGCGCTTTTTGGAGCTTTTGGCTTTACTTTTAATTCACTATCACTAGTTTTAAAAGTTAAAGCAAAAAAAGCTCTTGGAAATTTATTCATTAATTCAATTATCTCTTTTCCGCTTAATTCTTGATTTATCTTAAATTGTTTTATCCCCATAAACTGCTTGACTTCACAATTAGCTAATATCTTAAAAAATTCAGGTTCTTCTTTTAATTTTAATGTAGATACTATTACCCCATTTATCATAATTTTATTAATTCCAATTTTTTCAGCCATAATTCTTACAAGAGAGTTAGCAAATTCTGCTCCAGTCTTAATATTCCATAAATCTTTTTGCTTTTTTGCAGAAATCATATATTTATTCTTAAAAATTCCTTTTCCAAACTTCAAGAACTCGCTATGAACTTCTTCATCAGAAATTCCGTTAAAAATTTTATTAATAATCATATATGAAAAATTGAATTTTAGTTTATAAATATTTGTTTTAGATCAATACTGGCATAATTTCAACCCTGCCTGAACCCTTAAGAAACTTTATAAATTATCCTATCTTTATATAAACATGGATAAAAATTTTGTTTCAAAAAGTGTAACCCTTTTCTTTATAGGGCTTTTATTTGTATTAGCTCTTTATATGTTAAAAATAATTATTATTCCTATTTTACTTGGCCTACTTTTAACTTATTTTTTCTATCCTGTTTATGTTAAAATAAATAAATATATTAAAAATAAAGATGTTTCAGCATTTATTTTAATTTTTGCAATTGTTTTTGCAATAGCAATTCCATTATGGTTCTTAACTCCAATGCTCGTAAGGCAGATTTTTGAATCTTATATGTATATGCAAAAAATAAATTTTGGAGAATTGTTTCAAAATGTTTTTCCTTCATTATTTAATGAAGAAATTGCAAGAACTTTTTATGTTAATATAAATAATATTTTAACTAAATTATTTAACTCTCTTTTAAGTCAAGGATCTGAATTTGTGTCTAATCTTCCGAATATTATTTTACAAGGTGTTGTAACTTTATTTACATTTTATTTTTCAACAAGAGATGCTGATAAACTAAAAGATTATTTTTTGAAATTATCTCCATTTTCACCTTCAACAGAAAGAAAATTTATTGAAGAATTTACTCATATAACTAATGCAATTGTTTATGGCCAGTTTTTAATTGCAGCAGTTCAAGGTCTTTTATTGGGAGTTGGTTTATATGTTTTAGGGGTAGATAATGTTCTTCTTTTAACTGCAATGACTATGCTTGTTTCAGTTATTCCTGTTTTTGGGGCATGGTTAGTATGGCTTCCAGTTAGTATTTATTTAATTA
This sequence comes from Nanobdellota archaeon, assembly GCA_030647965.1. GTDB lineage: Archaea > Nanobdellota > Nanobdellia > Pacearchaeales > GW2011-AR1 > JAUSIT01. Next base: position 16,222 of record JAUSIT010000039.1, read on the forward strand.
CTTCAGGTCAGGTTTTCAATGGAGTTGTATTATTCTTATATGGGGCTTTAATTGTTTCTACTGTTGATAATTTATTAAGAATTTATTTATTATCTAGAAAATCCAGCTTGTCAACAGCAGTTAGTTTAATTGGAATTATTGGAGGAATTTATGCATTTGGGCTTGTAGGAATATTACTTGGACCTTTAATACTCGCATATACTTTAATTATAGTTGAATTTTATAGACAAGGAAAACTTGATGATTTGTTTAAACCTAACTAAAAAAAGAGATGAAACTTAAAGTAAGAAATTTTAATTGGCTTGCAGGAAGGCCTGTGGTTATCATAAATAATGAAACTGCAGTAAAACTTAATATTCATGTGGATGAAAGAGTTTCTTTAGGACATTCAAAATCAAAAAAAATTTATGCTGTTGTTGATATTTTTGAAAATTTAGTAAAAACAGGAGAAATCGGGCTTTCTCATGAAATAAGTTCTGTTATAAAAATAAAAAATAATTCTCTTATTGAAGTTGGCCATTCTGAAATGTTTTTAGCAGGCAGATTAATCAAGAAAAAAATTTCAGGACAAAATCTTTCTGAAGATGAAATAAAAAAACTAGTTTCTGAAATAGTTCATAATAATTTAACAGAAGTAGAAATTGCATATTTTGTTGCAGCAGAAAAATTAAAGGGAATGTCTATGAAAGAAATTACATTTTTAATAAAAGCAATGACTGAAAGTGGAAATCATCTTGAATTTAGTAAAAATAAAATTGTTGCAGACAAACATTGTATTGGGGGAATAGCGGGAAATAGAACAACCCCTATTCTTGTGCCAATTTGTGCTATTGCCGGTTTAACTTTGCCAAAAACATCTTCTAGGGCAATAACTTCTGCATCAGGAACAGCAGATGTTGTAGAAACTCTTGCAAAAGTTGAATTTCCAAAAAAAGAACTAGAAAGAATTGTAAATAAAACAAATGCATGCTTGGCTTGGGGAGGCTCTTTAGGTTTAGCTCCTTCTGATGATAAAATAATTCAAGTTGAAAGATTGTTAAATTTAGATGTTGAACCTCAATTACTTGCTTCAATTCTTTCAAAAAAAATTGCAGCAGGCTCTAAATTTGTATTAATTGATATTCCCTATGGAAAAAGTGCAAAAACTCCTACAAAAGCAAAAGCAAAATTATTAGGAGAAAAATTTAAAGAACTTTCAAAACATTTTGATTTAAAATTAGATTATATTTTAACAGATGGAAAACAGCCAATTGGAAATGGATTTGGCCCTATTTTAGAAATGATTGATATTCTGGCAGTTTTGCAAAATAAGCCAAATGCTCCTGAAGATTTAGCAGAAAAATCAATTCTTCTTGCTTCAAGATTAATGGAATTATGTGGCATTAAAAATGCAAAAGAAAAAGCAAGAGAAAATCTGCGTTCTGGGAAAGCATATGAAAAATTTAAAGAAATAATAAATGAGCAAAATGGAAAAAATGATTTTGATTTAAGAGTTAAAAAATTAAAGCTTGCAAAATTCACAAAGCTGATTCTTGCGCAAAAATCAGGAAAAATAATAGAAATAGACAATAAAAAAATAAATTCTGTTTGCAGAATTTTAGGAACCCCTGAAACTCAATCTGCAGGCCTTTATCTTTACAAGCATTTAGGAAGTGTAAAAAAAGGAGAAAAATTAATGACATTATATTCAGAATCCAAAGAAAAAATAGATGATGCAATGAAATTCATAAAAGAATTCAAGCCGATTACAATTAAATAATCAGCTAAGTTTTACTTTATCTTGATAATTTGGATTTAACTCAATTGCTTTTTCAAAATATCTTATTGCTTCTTTTTTCTTGTTTTGCTTGTTATAAATAATCCCTAAATTATAATAATTATCTGCAGATTTTGGATTTAATTCTAGTGCTCTTTCAAATTTTCTTATTGCCTTAACAAGCTCGCCTCTTTCAGAATATATAACTCCTAAATTTGCATGAATATTTGGATTTAATCCATCTAAAGCAACTGCTTTTTTTAATAATTTTTCAGCTTCATCTAATTTTTTTTCAATTATATAAATAGAACCTAACATAAATAATGTTGTTGAAAAATCAGGATTTAATTCAATTGATTTTTTTAAATAAGTTTTTGCCTGTTCAAAATTGTCTATAATCATTAGCTCTCTTGCTAGTTCAAATAAAACAAAATATTCTGGTTTTTCATTTGTTTGAGAGTCTTCTATCTTATCTTTTAATAGGGAAATATATTTATCTTTTTTTTCTGCTATTTCTTGTTTTGATTTTAAATCTCCAAAATGATGAATTACAATATTACTTAGTAAAATGCTTCCCTTAGCTGATTTTATTGAGTTTAATGCTGTTTCATGAACTTTTCCTTCAAAATAAAATTTCTTGTTGCTCTGAATGGATTTAGTATTCTCAGTTTCCATTTGGAGGCTTAAAGAATTCCCTTTTTGTAATGGGAATTCTTTATTATTTCTAAATAATCTTAATACACTGTCTTCTGTAAATCCACTTGCAATCTTACTTTCTTCATATAAATCATCTTTTGTTGATTTTAATCCAATTCTTCCTATTTCATTTGTATAAGTTCTCCAGATTAAATAATAAGCATCAACTTTTTCTTCTACACTTAAAATTTCTCGCAATTTGTCTAAATCAATTTTAGAAATACTTTCATCTGCGTCCAATATTAAAATCCAGTCTTTTGTTGCCTTTGAAATTGAAAAGTTTCTTGCAGCACTAAAATCATCAATCCATTTAAAATCAAAAATTTTATCTGTAAATTTGAGTGCAACTTCTTTTGTTCTGTCTGTTGAACCAGTGTCTACTATTATAATCTCATCAACAAAATCAGAAACAGAATTTAGGCATCTTTCTATGCTTTTTTCTTCATTTTTCACAATCATGCATAAAGATATAGTTTCCATGAGGTTCTTATAATTCTATTATTTCTTCTTCTTCCTCTTCACATTCATCATCAAAAACTATCTCAATGCCTTCGCCTTCTATCTTATTATCTTGATACAGGGCCAAGTACTTTTCTTCAGCTTCATCTCTGTTTTCAGCTTCAATTTCCATTTCAGGCAGTTCTTCTATTACTGTTCCTTTTAGTTTAAATTTTTCCATAAAATTAGAGAAATTTGAATATTATAAATGTGTTTATTTTTGACGCCAGCACCCAGTTTTAATAAAAGTATTATTGTTAAGAGGTTTTAACCACTAAATAAATATGAATGCTCATTGAAGAACTTTATAGCTTCAATTACTTGGTCAAAATTTGAGGCAGTTTGATTTAGAACATAACCTGTTCCAACACCAATTATTGCGCAGGCAAAAGGCAAACCTATTTTATGGATAGGTTCTATTTCATTGTATACTCGACCTATTCTTGATTCATTTAAAGTTCTTCTAATATCTTCTAACTTTTTCATATTCTTGTTAACTTAAACTATTATTTAAATCTGTCTTTTAATTGAATAAATTCTCGGGCGTTGAACAATTGTTTCCACGCCAGCACAAAAACTTTAGTTCTTATTATACTTAGTACTTATTGTAAGAACGAAAGTTTTCCAGGAACTCGAACTCCGTTCGATTCCTGTGTGCAAAGGGATTTACAATCCCTTGAAAACGCCAGCACCAGGAATCGAACCTGGATATCCTTTAGGGATCAGGCTCTCAAGGCCTGTGCCGTACCATTGGGCCATGCTGGCAATATAGAATTATAGATAGGTTTTGTTTTATAAATCTTTCAACATGTCCATAAATCTAACCACATTCTTTAGAATGTGGCGTAACTTTAATGTTTAGATTTTGGATCACTGAAAATTTGATTAATTTTCAGGGGCAGAAAAATCTCTAAGTTAATAAGATTTTTCTTGCATCCTAAAAACAAGGGGCTTTACAAAAAAAGTTTCGCTCTTTTCTTTTTGTGTTTCTATTAAAAGAGCAAAACTTTTTCCACTCCTTTTAAGGTGTGGTGCCCCATTGTTTTTTTGACATACTAGATTTATTATGTTTTCACAAAAACAATGG
>JAUSIT010000009.1 GCA_030647965.1 Nanobdellota archaeon
AGAGCATTGATAGAAAAAGGGTTTCCTGCTAAAAATATCCTTTTAGTCGGATTGAGAAATTCTGACAAGGAAGAGATTGAATTTATCAAAAAAAACAAGATAAAAACAATATCAATTAATCAATTGCAGGAAGATCTGGAAGAAACATGTGAAGTTATTATGGAATTTTCACATGAAAAAGAATTATATTTAAGCCTAGATATTGATATTGTTGATCCTGCATTTGCACCTGCTACTGGCTATCCTGAAACAGGAGGATTAACAAGCAGGGAATTTATCTACCTAATCCAAAGAATGAATAAAATTAAAAATTTGAAAGCAGTTGATATTGTGGAAATAAACGAGAAAGAAGATAAAAAGTTTGAGAATATTACAATTAAACTTGGTGCTAAAATTTTGAGCGAATTAATTTAGATATGAGAACATTCATTGCAATAGAACTTCCAGAAGATATAAAATCCGAGATATTTCATTCATTTGAAAAGCTTGAGGAAAGTGGATTAGTCGGGAAATCTGTTGAGAAAAACAACATTCACCTCACCCTGAGGTTTATTGGAGAAGTTTCTGAAGAAAAAATTGAGGAAATAAAGAAAAAACTCTCTGAAATAAAATTTAAGAAATTCAAGGCAAAAATAGGCAATATTGGTTTTTTTCCTGATGAAAATTATATAAGGGTTATCTGGGTTGAGCTTGTTGCCAAAGAAATTAATGAGATTCAGGAAATTATTGAAGAAAAATGCAGAGAAATTGGAATTCCAAGAGATAACAAGGGATTTGCAAGCCATATAACCCTTGCAAGAGTGGAAAAAATAAAAAACAAGAGTCTTTTCATGGAGAAATTGAAGACTCTTCATGTGAAAAAATTTGAATTTACTGTTAAAGATTTTTCTTTAATCAAATCTGAATTGAAAAGAAGCGGTTCTATATACAGAACTTTAATGAAATTTCCTTTAAATTGATTAAGTAATTAAAAAATATAACTTAGAAAGATTTTTTGGGTTTATATTCTTTTTGTGATGAGTAATATATTTTAACAAACAATCTTGTTTAAAAATTAAAAAGTGTGATTAATATTTTAATGGACACCCCTGATTTCCTCAAACACGATATATCTTTAACTAGCTTATTAAATGAATATATAAAATATGGAATAGATAAAAGACTCGGTATTATTACAAATTGTTCTAATCAACATGAATTATTAACAAGCGAACTTGACAATAGAAATATAAAATATATCTTATCTGATTCGCCTGACGTATTTAATCCCATGCAAGATTTTTATACAATTGATTTTAGACAGATTAACTTAGTCTACTAACTTAAAAATATCTGCTTTTTTTCCTATGCTTTTTCTAAGGTCTTCTAAGGAAGCATTAGTTATGTTTTTTATTGACTTAAATTCTTTAAGCAATTTTTTTGCTGTCTTGGGCCCTATTCCTGGGAAGCCTACAAGGATATACTGCTTTTGCTCTTCTGGATTTCTTGTTTTCTTTTTTGGGTTCAAAGACATTTCATTATTTGTTTTTCTGGATAAAACATAAATGAATGATGCAGTGTCTTCTGCATTTTTAGTAAAAATTATAGGGATTTTATATTTTAATACAATAGATAACAGCAAACCACGAATTGCATTTGATTTTATTCCTTCACTCTTAGAATCATCATATAATTCTTGTTCTTCTATTCCTTCAATAATTAGCAAATGATTTGGATATTGCTTTATTTCTTCTAATTGATGGAAAATTCTTTTGTCTATGGTTGATGAAATAAAATCCGAGACTGTTTTTCTTTCTATTGCAACATCCTTAAAAATATAATCTGCAACTTTTAATTCCTTAAATTCAACGTCCAGCCCTAATTTTATCAAATTCGAATAAACCAGCGAGTTTCTCTCTCTGTAATCTGCAATAATTTTTTCTCTTTCAATTATCTTTGGTTTTTTATCATCTTTTATCTTTGGAAAAATATCTAATATCTCTCCCATTTTATAATCTAAGCTGTCTTTCTCCTTTTTCTCTGACTTCTTTTATGATATTTTCTGAATTTTTTAATTCCTTGTTTTTCATTTCTTCTTTTATGGAATTAATTGCAGAATACATCTTTTTTTCTTTATTATGTGCTGCCCAGAAAAAAGATTCATCCCGAGTATTTTTTGTAACTAAAATAGTAAGTTTTCCTTTGATTAAACGTGCGGTTCTTCCTGCTCTTTGAATTTTTCTTATTGCAGAAGGAACAGGTTCATAAAAAATAACTTCATTTACTTCTGGAATATCTAATCCCTCTTCCCCAATAGATGTAGCAACTAGGACATTTATTTTTCCATCTGCAAAATCTTGTATTATATCTTGCTGTTCTTTTTGGTTTAGTCCTGTTGTTTCTCCTGTTTCACTGCTTATTTTTTTTGCCTGGCCAACAAAAACTTTCGTTTTTACTCCAGAAATTTTGTTTAGAGCTTTTGAAATTATTGAAGCTGTTTCTCTAAATTGTGTGAAAATAATTATTCTTACTTTTTCATCGTGTATTTTTTCAATCTCAATTAATTCTATTATCTTTGAAAGTTTTGGATGTTCAAAACCTTTCCCAATTAGTTCGTTTGTTCTTAAAAATACAAAGTTAAATTCCTCTTTTTTCACCAGTTTTTGAATTCCTTTACTTTTTTGATTTTCTGCTTCTTTTTTCATTTTTCTCAAATATGTTTCAAACCCTTCAAGGGTCTGCGTTTCCAAAAGTTCTAGAGCATGCTGAAGTTTTATTGCACTTGCACAAGCACTTGCTC
>JAUSIT010000012.1 GCA_030647965.1 Nanobdellota archaeon
GTAGAAAATGTTTTTGTAACAAATCAAAAAAATAAATTATTTAATAAAGAATATATTTTAGCTGTTGCTGATGAAAAAACTTACAAATTTGAAGATATTGAATCTATTGTGAATTTTATAGATTTATCTAGAAATTATCCTAATACTATAAATTCTGAAGATTATAGAAATTTATATTCTAAAATTCTAAATTTAGATAAAACTAAGTTTAATATTAATGGTAATCCTTATTTTTTATTAGTGTCTGATATTTTGGTTCTTGCTCAAAAAGAAAATTTGAAAAAATCTGAATCTCGAAGTTATGATGCTGAAAATATTCTTAAACTTTTTTGGTTAAAAAGTAATGATCATTCAATTTCTCAATATACTGGAAGTCGTCTTTATAAGACTGCACCTTATTTTATTAATCTTTATCAAAATGAAATTAATCAAAATAAATATAATTTTTGGGCGTCATTAGTTTTAAAAAAATTAAGTAGTCTTGATATTTTAATTAGTGTTGATAAACGTTTTGATAGGGATGATTTTTTAAAAACTATAAATTATGGTAGCTCTTCTGATATTGAAGATTTTTTAAAATATTATTCTGAAGTAAGCCCGCAGGTAACTAATGAAATAATGCTTCTTATACCTGAATTTTCAAATATTTATAATAATGAAAAATTAATAAATGAAAATACTAATACAAAAACTTCTATTTCTTTAGCAGTATATCGATTTAGAACAGAAAATCCTTCTTGGAGTATAGAAAAATCTATTGATTATATTCTTCAAAAAAGAAAAGAGTTTGGAAATAAGGAAATTATTGGATCAAATACTTATTTTATAAGTTTTGTGCATCAGGAAGAAATGTTTTCAAATAATCCTTTAAAGGTGTATGCTATTGATCGAGGGGCTTTTGTAGATAGTTCTGGCGGAGAAGATGGTTTAAAAGGTCCTAAAGAAAAAGAATTAATAAAAAATACCATAATTAATAGTAAAGATAAAGGTGAAACTACTATTTGGATAAATGTTCATGGAGCTCCAACTCGACTTGCTTTAGATCAAACTACTTATTTTAGCCCAGGGGAAATTGGAGATATACTTTTAAAAAGAGGAAATTTGCAAGAAGTTATTTTAATTTTAGATGCATGTCATAGTTATAATTTTGCAGAAAATTTAATTAATTATCTTGAGATAAAAGGAAGTAAATCTTATCCTACAATTATTACTGAAACTAATAAAAATAGATTTGGTCGTTTTAATGTTCTTCTTAAATCTTTTATAAGTCTTAATAAGAAATTAGATGAACCTTTGTTGGGAAAAGATGTACTTAATGCAGGATCATTTTCATTTGATATTCAAGATTCAGCATTTTTCTTTTCACAAACAGGTAAAGATAAACCTATTGAGATTTCTCAGAATTATATGAATCATGAATGCACTGGAGAAGATTGTGTTAATGGGGTTTGTACTGCTTCTGCATATGTGAATAATTTAGAAGAAGATAGTTGTTTAGATAATCCTGATTTTAGCAAGGGCGTTGCTAAAGTTGCTTCTGACGAAAAAATGTGCAAAGATCCTGTTTTGTACAGGATGGATTATTTTGTTCCTATTTTTCATAAGAGATTAGAAAATGATAAAACTGAAATAAAAAAATGGTCTGAATTTACAGGTGTTCCTCAAGAAGCAATTCTTTCTGGGATTTTAGTTGAAGACATAAGAATGGATAATGAAGGTATAGAAGAAAAAGTGCATAATCTTAAATCTTATGTGAGAAGTTTGGTTCCAAATAAAATTTTAGAAACTTTTGGGCATAATCCTAATCCTGAAGATCAAAAATCAGTATATGGTTTTATTCATTGTGATACTTTTAGGGCATCATTATTATATCTAATTAGTTTAAAAGATTTAAATCAGGAGTTAAAAAAATCTTTGTTAGAAATTGAAAACAATCATAATCAATACGTAAAAGAAAATGGGGGTTATGGTGTTGAATGTATGTCTGAAAATTATAATCAAAAAGTAATTTCTTCAGTTGGAAGAGTTGCAATAACACAAAAAGCACAAATAGAATACTGGAAAAGAGCAGGATATGATATTTTTAATTATAAATTTAAAACAATTAATACTCTTGGAGAAAGAGCAGGGGTTTTAATAACATTAACTTCAATTTATTCTCCAGAATATGAATATCCTAAAGGTATTACTAAGAATTCGGGGGGTGGTGGTCTTCTTGAAGGAGCAGTTTACAAAAATAGATTTATAAAATGTGATAATAAAGGAGAGAATTGTGTTGTAGAAACATCTTCTGATAGTCCTCGATTAGGTGGAACTATATTATGGAAAGGAAGAGATGTTAGTTATGGGGAGTTAGCTAAGATTTATGTTGATAATGGATATGTTAATAGTTATTTGCAGAAATGATTTGTTTTTCAATCCTAATTAAATTTAAATATCTCTTATCTTATTAAAAATAATACTAAATGAGGTAATTATTAGTTTCTTTAAAAAATAAAATGGAATTAAAAGAGGTTAAAGAATTTCTTGGAAAATTAAATCAAGATAACATTATTATTGACTCACATTTTTATAAGAGGAGTCAAGAAAGGCTTGTAAGTGAGAGCATGATTAGAAGTTTTTTATCGCAAATTAATAAGTTAGAAAAAATTGAGCAAGGAAAAGGAAAGGATAGATTTAAACTATGGTTTAAAATGAGTGGAAAATATTCATTAGTTTTGATAATTGAAATTGGAGTTTCAAAAGATTTAAAAGTTATAAGTGCTTGGAATACTAACAGAAAATGGCAGGACAAATTAAAACAATAGATTATGATTCTGATAATGATATATTTTATATATCTAATGGAGAAAAGGTAAAAACCTCTTTAGATATTGGGGATTTTGTTTTAGATGTAAGTCATGATAATCTTATTGGGGGCATAGAGATAATGGATGCTAGTGAAAATTTAGGAATAAGTAAAGATATTTTAAAGAATACAAAAAGTATAAAGATGTCTGTTACATATAAAACAAATCACGTTTATATCTTGCTTATGATTGTTTTTAAGGAAGGAGATAAAGAAGTAAATATCCCTATTCCACTAACTCTTGATTTAGGACATAAAATGCCGCGAAAAGAAGTGTTAGTTTATAATTAATATAGTTCTCTATTGAAAAGATGTTTTTTTAAATAAATTACCAAACTTAATATGCAACTGCGTTGAATTAGTTTGTTCAAATGAACAAAGATATTATAATTGCCTAGTGGCAATTGACGATTAATTATTTCATTGATAGGAACTGCTAGGTGACTTAATATTTCATGAAATGCTATAATTATTAGTAAATTTAATAATCCCAAGTTTATTTAACACCTTAATTAAATTTAAATATCTCTGATTTTACTATTAATCATGGCGAATGAAGAAAAAGATGTGAAAGTCAGTATAGATGACATTGCTAATTTCTGTAAGAAAAAAGGTTTTGTTTTCAGAAGTTCTGATATTTATGGGGGGTTTTCTGGTTTTTGGGATTTTGGGCCTTTAGGTGTTGAGCTTGTTAATAATATAAGAAATAATTGGTGGGATTTTTTTGTGCATAAACAAGAAAATATGGTTGGAATTGAAGCAAGTATAATTTCTCATCCTAGAACATGGAAAGCTTCTGGACATATTGCAAATTTTTCAGATGTTGCAGTTATATGCAAAAAATGCAAAAAAACTTCAAAAATTGATAAATCAGAAGTTGGAAAAATAAATTGTGAGTGCGGTGGTTTTTTTGATGTTAAAGGAGAATTTAATTTAATGTTTAAAACAAAAGTTGGTGCATTAGATGCAGAAGATGCTTATTTAAGAGGAGAGACTGCACAGGGAATGTTTTTAGATTTTAATTTAGTTGCATCAACTTCAAGAGTTAAATTGCCTTTTGGGATTGCACAAATAGGAAAGTGTTTTAGAAATGAAATTTCTCCAAGAGATTTTTTATTTAGAAGCAGAGAGTTTAATATTGCTGAATTTGAATTTTTTATTAATCCTAATGAATTAAAATGTTCTTTGCTTGAAAAAACACAATTAGATTTAAAAATAAATTTGCTTGATGAAGAAATACAAAAAAAAGGAAAAGAAACATTAAGATTAACAACTATTAAAGAAATGCTTAAAGAAAAAAAATTAGATGAATGGCATGCTTATTGGTTAGCTGAACAAATAATCTGGCTTAATAATTTAGGATTAACTAAAATAAAAATCAGAGAGCATACTAAAGACGAATTATCTCATTATTCTTCTGCAACTTTTGATGTTGATTATGAATATCCTTTTGGAAGTAAAGAGCTTGGAGGAAATGCAAATCGTGGGCAGTATGATTTAACACAGCATGCAAAAGAAAGCAGCCAGAAATTAGAAGTGTTTGATGAAAAAACAAGTCAGAGAGTTATTCCAAGAGTTATTGAACCTACTTTTGGTGTTGAAAGAATTTTTTTAGCAATAATGACAAATGCATACGAATATGATAAAAAAAGAGATAATGTTGTTTTAAAAATTCCTGCAAAACTTGCTCCTATAAAAGCAGCTATTTTTCCTTTAGTAAAAAATGATGAACATTTAGTTAAGATTGCAAAAGAAGTTTATGAAAATTTAAAACAAGATTTTTATGTTGTTTATGATGAATCTGGAAGTGTTGGTAAGAGATATGCAAGAAATGATGAAATAGGAACTCCTTTTTGCATTACTATTGATGGTGATTCAATAAAAGGAAAAGATGTTACAATAAGAGATAGAGATACAACAAAACAAATAAGAGTTAAGATTGCTGATTTGGAAAATGTTTTAAGAGATTTAATAAAAGGAAAGATAAAATTTGAAAAAGCAGGTAAATTAATTTAAATTTTTTATGAACATTTTATACGGTGTTTCTGGCGAAGGTTTTGGGCATTCTTCTAGGGCATTAGTTGTTATAAAATTTTTAGAAAGCAATGGGCATAGAGTAAAAATACTGACCTATGGAAAAGCATTTGAAGTTTTAAAAGATAAATTTGATTGCATAGAAATTCATGGACTTCATTTAGCTCTTGAACAAGGTCAAGTAAAAAAAGGAAAAACTGTTTTAAATAATTTATTGAACTTCCCAAGGAATTTTATTAAAATAAGAAAATTAAATAGATTTATGAAAAATTTCAGGCCAGACATTTGCATTAGTGATTTTGAGCCTTTATCTTGTATGATTTCATTGTCCTATGGTCTTCCTTTAATTAGTATTGGTAATCATCAAATTTTAACAAAAACAAAAACAAATATACAAAAACCTTCAAAACACTATCCTGATTATCTTCTTGTAAAAACTATTACTTATTGTTTAAGTCCTCATGCTGATTTTTATATAATAACTTCTTTTTTAGAAACATTAAAGAAAACAAAAAACTCTTTTTTAGTTGCCCCTATTATAAGGGAAGATGTTAGAAATTTAAAACCTTGTGAAAAAGATAAGATTCTTGTATATTTATATGCAAATCAATCTTCAGATTTATTTAATATGTTAAAAAAAGTAAATCAAAAATTTGTTATTTATGGAATGAATATAACTAAAAAAGATGAAAATTTGGAATTTAAAACAAAAGAGAGTTTTTTAGAGGATTTAGGAGAATGCAAGGCAATTATTGCTCATGGGGGATTTTCATTGATTTCTGAAGCAATATATTTGAAAAAACCTTATTTTGCAATACCTCAAAAAGGCCAATTTGAACAAACCTTTAATGCATTATCTTTGGCAAAATATAAATTTGGTAAATTTTCTGAAAATATTAATCAGAAAAATATTAGTGAATTTTTAGCTAATCTTGAAGAGTATAAAATGAATTTAAATAATTATAATTGTAATTGCAATTATGATGAAGTTTATATGACTTTAGATAAAATATTAAAACATATTGAGATTAGAAATATTAGTAAGTAAAATGGAAAATAAAAAAGATTGTATTTTTTGCAAGATTGCGCAAGGAGAAATAAAAGCTGAAAAAATATATGAGCACGATAATTTTTTTGCAATTCCTGATGCAAACCCTATTGTTGCAGGCCATAGTTTAATTATATCTAAAAAACATTTTGAAAATACTCTTGATTTGCCTGCTAGTTTAGGCATGGAACTTTTAGATGCAATTAAAAGAACCTCTGAAATACTAATTAAAAAATATAATGCAACTGGATTTAATGTAGTAAATAATAATTTTGAATCAGCAGGCCAGATTGTTAAGCATGTACATTTTCATATAATCCCTAGAAAAAAGAATGATGGATTAAAGCTGTTTGGGTGATTATTTTTTCTTTTTTATTTTAGTAAGAACATCTAATTTTTGATTTATCTCTTCAACATTTTTTGCAATTTTACTTACTTTAAATCCTGTTCTTATATTTAATATTGCTTTAATAATTAATATAATAATATAGATTAAAAATATAATTCCAACTGCTTGCAATATGCCCATTAATGGTGCAAGTTGAGGGGCTAAGCCACTTATAATATTACTTATAACTTCAGAACTTGCTTCATTTGAACTTCCTACCAAATTAGGATCAATACTCGCCATCATAATATATAAAAACCAAGCTTTTTATATTTTCTTAAGCTAGTTATTAGTTATTTAAGGCTCTGTAGCTCAGTGGTAGAGCGCCTGTCTCATGAAATCAGGATTTATCCGGATTTGTTCGGAAATCAAAGATTTGCGACAGCAGGAAGTCGAGAGTTCAATTCTCTCTAGAGCCATAATATTAGAATTGAACTCGAGAAGAGAGTTTAATTACTTCAACTGCAAAGTTGAAGGATCCAAGAATTTCGAAGAAATTGTTGTGAGCTCTCTAGAAAAAATTTTACTTCTCCAATAAGTACAAGAATTGAGAAGAGCAAAATTTTTTGAGCCATATAATATTAGAATTAAACTCGAGAAGAGAGTTTAATTAAATTTATACTATGATATCCTATCTAGAAAAATACCAGAAAATAAGCTTATTTATTGCAGTATTAATTGCAATTTTTATATTCTATATTTCGTCCCTACATTTTGAAAAAGGAACCCCTATGGAGATAGAATTAATTCCAACAATATATCATTTAGGAATATTTTTCTTATTAGCTTTTTTCTTAATTCCTAGAATAGTTGGAAAAAGAAAAAATAAATTATTAATTTTATCAGCAATTTTAATTGCAATATTGTATGCTATTTCAGACGAATTTCATCAGTTATTTGTTTCAAATAGATATTGTTCTATTGGTGATTTTTTATTAGATTCTATTGGAATTGCTTTTTCAACATTAATCTATCTTATAGTCAGAATAAAAAAGAAAATATAATAAAAATAATAATTTGTTGCTTATTGCTCCAAATGGGTTTAATACTCCGCAGCTTGCTATGATTATTCGTGTTCGTTCCTATTTGGAGGCATCCAAAACTTTGAAAAATTCTTCTTGGAGAATTTTGTTTTGGAGTGTGCTCAAGAATCCGTAGATTTTCGACACTTAAAGAATACCTCACAGCTTGCTGTGATGGGGATTCTTTATTTCTTTATTAAAATTATATCCATAACTGATACATTAACTTTTTTACCTTCTTGGTTTTCAAATTCTTCACTACCGATAGTAATATCTTTTACAGATACACCTTGGTCTTTAAGAAATTTTTTTGCAGTAACTTCTGCAACATCAACTGCCTTGGATATAAATTTTCCCCGAGATCTTATAATAACCTCTTTTACGTTATTTGTTGTAAACTGCATAACAACTCCTGTAATATAATTCATAAATGGCTTTCCACCAATATAAATTATATTCGTGTCGTTTGTTTTATTGTTTTCTGTCATGTCCATAAATTGAAACCATACTTTTTAAAGTATGGTGTTTTTTTGTGGTTTAATTTTGGAGCATCCCAAAAACCCACCCTTTGATAAGAGGGTTTTTCTGATTTTTGTATCCTTCTTTTATTTATTGAGTAGTCAGTGTAGTTCAGGTGTTTCAATTATTTTATGAGTATTCTTTTTGATCCTAGTTATATAGCCTGCAATTGAATTTCTCATTCTTTTACTTGGCATTGTTCTTCCAAGTATCTTTGTATTTTCACTAAAAGTTGAACTAAACAAGGTTGGATTTTTTTCAATAATCTGTCTTGCAGTTCTTTTAATCAAAGTTGATTTTATTCGTCCCATAATAATAGACTTTTTTGTTTGTTTTTAAAGATTTTGTTTTTGTATAATATAGATAAATTAGCTAAAAATATTAGAAAATCAGAGTTAGATTTAAATAGTTCTATTTTATATATTAATATATTATGAAGAGAATAAAAAGGGTGAATAAGAGGAATTCTTTTGAACGAAAACTTTTTTTGAATTTTTTTTCTAAAAAAGGTATTTCTGCGATTATTGCTACTGTTTTGATTGTAATGCTTACTATAACTTCATTTACTGTTGTTTGGGTTTCTATTGTTCCAATGGTTCAGAATTTAATTAATTCTGGTGCTGCTGATTGTTTAGATACAGATATTTCAGTTGTTAGTCCGTCTGACTTTACTTGTAAAGATACTACAGATTCTGCTGGAAATAAAATACATATTCAATTATCTCGAGGAACAAATGAAATGGATATAAGTAAAATAAGATTTATTTTTGAAAAATCAGGAGTAACAACCACAGATACTGAAGAAAAATCTGGAACAGATGTTCTTGCAAAAGGTTCTGAACAGACTTATGATTTTGATAGTATTATTGAATTCCCAGATAAAGTAAATATTGCTTTTGTTTTAAAAGATAATAAAGGAATAGAAAAACAATGTGATGTAAGTTCTTATATTGATATTACAACACTTCCTGAATGTACTTCTGAAATAAAAACTACATTTAGGAATCTTGGTGGTGCTGGTAAAATTGTAATTGGAAAAGTTATTAATGGCCAGTGTGGAAATGCTTTTAGAAATTCTTATTATAATAAACCTGATGTAGATTTATGTTATGAAGATTTAAGTCTTGATGATCCAAATGTTCAACTTAATTTTGAGAGAACAAAATGGACATGGTCATGTACAGGAACTAAAACCAGTGAAGATTGCTGGGCAAATAAAATTAATCTTGGAAATATTTATTTTAAAGATTCTGCAGGAAACACAATAACTTCTGCAAAAGTTGGAGATACTGTAAAAATAATTCTTGAAAATGGAGCGTCTATAGTAAATCCTAAATTTGAAATTTATGAAGATGATGGTTTATTGCCTGTAAATAATATTAAAACAATAACTCAAAATAATGCTCTTGTTCCTGTTGTTGAAGTAGATAATTTAGTTGCAACTTGGACAATTACAAATGCTGATTGGACTGCAGGTTATGGAAGTTTAGAAGGAAGTGAATTAGAATTTTATGCTCAATATGCTAGTGATAAAAAAACAGCAATTTTATTGACTACAAAACCTGTTGTAGTAGATCCTTGTGTTGGAAAAGCAGATGGATATCAGGATGCAAGTTTTTCAAGTTATGATGCTGTTGCTCCTGGTTATTTATATTGTTATAGTCAAAAATTAAGTTCTTGTGGGTGGTATTTAACCACTGGATCAACTCCTGGTAATGGTGATTTTACAGGACTTGCAACTGGTTGTACTCCTTCGCTGATTGGGCAAATTTATTGGGGTTCAGAAGCTACTGCTGCACAATATGGTACGGATAGTACTGGAAGACAAGGATTTTATGGCGGAGCATCTCCTGGTTATAAAATCGTTGCTGGAAGTCCTGTAGTTATAAGAGAACAAAGATGCAATTGTGTTCCTATATTAGATAGTTCTAAAAAAACTCTTGGAGCAACTTGCACTACAAGTACTGATTGCTTTAGTGGAGTTTGTACTGGGGGAGTTTGTAGCCAACCTGTAACAACAAAAGCTCTTGGAGCAACTTGTTCTGCAAGTACAGATTGTGTTTCTGGATTTTGTGCAGATGGTGTTTGCTGTGAAAATGCTTGTGGAACTTGCAAGGCATGTAATCTCCCTGGAAATTTAGGAAAATGCAAAAATGTTGAAAGAGATAAACAGACAACAGGATGTACTGGAAGTGATTCTTCTGGAACATATTCTAATTATTGCGACGGATGCGGGAATTGCAGAAAAGTCGGATGGACTTATACAGGAGTTTATGATGCAAATCACTGG
>JAUSIT010000024.1 GCA_030647965.1 Nanobdellota archaeon
AAGATTAAGAATAGATATGTCTAAAGCAAAATTAAGTTATGTGCTCCAAGAATTAGAAAAAAGAGGGATTATAAAAAGGATTAAAAAAGGAAAGACTCTTGCTATTTATTTAAGAGTATAAAATAGCCTCATGAACGGTCTAAACCCTAAATTTGCGGTTTTTAGCCTTTTTAGAGCTATTCGTTCATACCATTAAGAATATATATAAAGATATATTAAAAGTATTATCAAATGGAAAACAAAAAATGAAAGACGAAGAAAAAATAATAAAAGATATTGAAAAAGAAGAGCATAAAATTATGAAAAGTATGAAAAAGAATCCTTGGATTCTTTCTAGTATTTTTCTTAGTATTCTAGTTATAATGTTATTATTTCTAAATTTTCAGGGAGGATTATCTGGAAAAATAATTTCAAAAAATGATGTGGGAAATGAATTATTAAAATTTTATAGTGAAACTGGGGCTGTTGGATTAACTATTAAAGATATTAAAGACGTTAGTGGATTATATTTAGTTACATTTAATTATCAAAACAAAGAAGTTCCTATTTATGTTACAAAAGATGGAAAATTTGCTGGGAAGTTAGATCTAATTTCTAACCCTAATTCTGCAGATGTTGCATCAAATCAGCAGCAAACACAACAAAGTATTATTAAATCAGATAAACCTGTTGTTGAAGCATTTATATTTTCTTATTGTCCATATGGATTACAGTTTGAAAAAGCACTTTTTCCAGTTTATGATTTATTAAAAAATAAAGCTGATTTTAGAATTGTTGCAATTGGAGCAATGCATGGTGAATATGAAAAAGTAGAGACATTAAGACAGATAAGTATAGAACAATTATATAACAAAGATAAATTGATTGAATACTTAAAAGAGTTTAATGCCAATAGCAATATTGGTTCTTGCAGGGGGGATGATGCTTGTTTGAATAAATATCTTCCAAGTATCTATTCTAAATTAGGAATAGATAAAACTAAAATTGAAAATTATATGAAAAGTGATGCTCTTAAAATATATGATGAACAAAATCAAAGAGCAAATAGTTTGGGTGTATCTGGTTCACCTACATTTGTAATTAATGGTGAGCAGGTTCAGGTAGATAGAAATCCAAATTCAATAAAAGAAGCTATTTGCAATACATTTAATACTAAACCTGAAGAATGCTCTAAAACATTATCAACAAGTCAAGCAAGTCCTGGATTTGGATAATGGAGTAAGAATTGTAAGTGAGTAAAAAGATGATTTCAACTCTTAACAAACAAAAATTGCATCAAAGAGTTGAAAATACAGAAAATCTATGATTTTCTGTCTCTTAAATTTCCAAGGAAACTTGGAGGAAATTCAAGATGAAAAAAATAATAATCGGAATAATTATTGTAGCAATCCTAATTGCAAGTTTTATACTTATCTCAAAATCTTTTACTGGAAATGTAATTAATGAAAATGTGAAAGAGTTTACAATTAAAGCTTTCCAGTTTGGATATTCTCCAGATATAATTACTGTAAATAAAGGAGATAAAGTCAGAATAAAAATTGATAATACTGATGTTTTACATGGAATAAGAATTCCGGATTTAGGCATCAGAGGAAATGAAGTTTTGGAATTTACTGCAGACAAAACAGGAGAATTTGACTGGTATTGCACTAATATGTGCGGGGAAGGGCATATGCAAATGAAAGGCAAATTAATTGTTAAGTAAAATGATATTAATTTTAGGTTTTCCTTTGATTTATTGGACAGGCATACTAACAGGCCTGTTCTTTATCCTTTCTTTTTTAGGATGCTGTTGCCATAGCAAATTATGTAGATATTCTATTTTTGAAAGAATTAGAAAATATCATAAAACTTTTATTTATTTTGCATTTATATTTTTTATTATTCATTTAGTGCTTGCAATTCTAACTAAATATGGAATTGTTATATAATCCAGTATAGAAACATTTAAATACTTGAGCAAATGTTCAACTGTTATATGACAAACAACGACGAACAAATAGATAAGAAAGTAACAAATTTCTTTGCTAGCTTAGCTGACGATACTAGATTAAAAATACTGTTAGGCTTAACTGAAAATTCTAAAACTGTAAATAAAATTCATAACATAGTGGGTAAAGAAAAAATGACTTTGTCTGCAATATCTCATCAATTAAGGCAGTTAAGTGATATGGGGATTGTAGTTCATGAAAGAAAAGGAAAAGAAAAGATATATTCTCTTTCAGGAGATTTTTGTTGGTGTATTTTAAGAGATGTTTACAAACATTTTGATCAAAAGAAAAATATTGGATGTGAAAGATGTTCTAAAATAAAAAACAAAAGAGTAGGGGTAAAAAATTAAAACTTTAACTTTTGAAATTACAGGAATGCATTGTCAGAGTTGCGTAACGTTGCTTACAAAATCCTTGCAAAAAGAGTCTGGTGTGAAATATGCTAATGTTAATCTTAATACTGAAAAAGCAACAGTTGAATTTGATGAAGGAAAGACAAACGAAAACCAAATAATTAGAAGAATCAAAAGCCTGAATTATGATGCTAAAATTTCAAGTGATAAAAATCCTGAACAAGAAGAAAAGAAAAGAAAAGAACAATTAAGAAAATTAAAAAATTTATTTATATTTAGTTTAATTTTTGCAATTCCTGCATTCTTAATAGGAATGGTTTTTATGTGGATAGGAATAGAAATTCCATATAGAAATTATATTCTTTTTGCTTTAGCAACTCCGGTTCAATTTATTGTTGGATGGGGCATATATAAAAGTGCATTTGGTGCTTTGAAAAATAAAAGTGCTAATATGGATACTTTAATTGCTCTTGGAACAAGTGCAGCTTATTTTTATTCTGTTTATGTGGTTTTTTTTAATCCAATGGGGGATCAGTATTTTGAAGCTGCTGCTGTTTTGATAACTTTTGTTATGCTTGGCAGATATTTGGAAGCAATTGCAAAAGGAAAAACAAGTGAGGCAATTAAAAAATTAATGAACCTTTCACCTAAGATTGCAACAGTAATAAGAAATGGAAAAGAAGAAAAAATAAAAATTGATGATTTGATTGTCGGAGATATTATTATTGTAAAGCCTGGAGAAAAAGTTCCTGTTGATGGAGTAATCGTTGAAGGAGAATCTGCTGTTGATGAAAGCATGATAACCGGAGAAAGTATGCCTGTTGAAAAAAAAGTTAATGATTTAGTTATTGGGGCAACAATAAACAAGCATGGAAGTTTTAAATTTAAAGCAACAAAAGTTGGAGCAAATACAACTTTATCTCAAATTATTAAATTAATTGAAGATGCTCAAGGAAAAAAAGCACCTATACAAAGATTTGCTGATCAGATTTCAGCTTATTTTGTTCCTGCAGTTATAGTAATTGCAATTATTGCATTTTCAGTATGGTATTTTGTTGTTGGAGAGTCTTTTTCATTTGCATTAATTATAGCAGTTTCTGTTTTAGTTATTGCATGTCCGTGTGCTTTAGGCCTTGCAACTCCTACTGCAATTATGGTTGGAACAGGAAAGGGTGCTGAAAAAGGAATTTTAATCAAAGGTGGAGATGCATTAGAAACGGCACATAAATTATATGCAGTTGTTTTTGATAAAACAGGAACACTAACTCAGGGAAAACCAGTGGTTACTGATATTGTTTCTTTAGATAATAATGAAAATGAATTATTAAGATTAGCAGCAAGTATTGAAAATAATAGCGAACATCCTTTGGCTCAGGCAATTGTAAATAAAGCAAAAGAAAAAAATATTTTTTTAGAAGAAGTTAAAAATTTCAAGGCAATTCCTGGCCATGGTGTTGAGGGAATTATTGGGAAGAAAAGTGTTATTGTAGGAAAACCAGAATATATAAGAAAATTTTGCACCCTTAGCTGTGATTTAAAAATTGCAGAACTTGAAGAAGATGGAAAAACAGTTGTTGTTGCTGTTTCTGATAAAAAAGTTATAGGATTTATTGGAATAGCGGATACTCCAAGAGAAGATTCAATTCAAGCTGTAAAGGCATTACAAAAACAAAAAATATTTGTTTATATGATAACTGGAGATAATAAAAGAACAGCAAATGCTATTGCAAAACAACTTGGAATAAATCATGTTATTGCTGAAGTTCTTCCTGAAGATAAAGCGAGGCATGTAAAAGAATTGCAGAAAAGGGGAAAAGTTGCAATGGTTGGAGATGGAGTAAATGATGCTCCTGCACTTGCTCAGGCAGATATTGGAATAGCTATTGGTTCTGGAACAGATGTTGCTATGGAAACTGGCAATGTTGTATTGATGAATAATTCAACTTTAGATGTTGTAAGAGCAATAAGACTTAGCAAGATAACTATTACAAAAATAAAGCAGAATATGTTTTGGGCATTATTTTATAATTCACTTGGAATTCCAATTGCAGCAGGATTGCTATATCCTTCAACAGGATGGCTTTTATCTCCAATAATTGCAGGAGGAGCAATGGCATTGTCATCTGTTTCAGTTGTACTTAATACTCTTTTAATGAAGAGAAAGAAGTTTTAAGAAAAGGTTTATATAACAGAATAATTATGATTAAATATTAATAATGTGGTAAAAGATGGTTGATAAATTAAATACAAAAAAGATTGCTTTATCTTTAACTATTGTTTCGGGCATACTCTATATTATATGTGCATTATTTGTAGTTATTTTTCCAAATTTTGCAACAATGTTATTTAGCAATTTATTTCATGGAATAGATATAACTCGGATAGCAACAACAAATATTTCATTTGCAAGTATTTTATCTGGCTTTATTCAAATGATTATCTATGCATTTATTGCTGGGTGGTTATTTGCCCAGATATATAATAGATTAAAATAAAAGGAGGTAAAAAACGTTTCTTTAAAAAAGAAGCGTAAGTAAGAAAACTATGATGAAAAAAATATTTTTAGTAACTGCATTGTTGTCTTTATTTCCTTTAGCTTCAGCATTAGATGCTTCTAATTGCCCAATGGGTAGTGGATATGGCGGAATGATGTATGGGAGTTATGGTAGTGGAGCAACTATCTTTAGTTGGTTAATTGGATTGCTTACAATTGGATTGCTTATTGCTGCAATTTACTGGCTAATAAAATCTGCAAACAGAAAGAAGTAATTAGATTATAGAAAAATTTTAATTTATTTTAATTTTTATAAAATGAAAAAGATAAAACTAACAGTTGAAGGAATGCACTGTGCTTCATGTGCTTCAAATATAGAGAGGGCTTTAAAAAAAGTTGCAGGAATAAAAAGTGTATGTGTGGCTATTTTGTTAAATAAAGTAATTATTGAAGCAGAAAATAATATAGATATTAATGAAATTACAAAAGCTATTTCTAAAGTGGGATATAAAGTGGTAAAAATAGAATAATATGGAACACCAACATAATGCTAAAAATCCAAATAAGAGTATGACTGCAGAAGAAATGAATATGACTTCTGAAGAACATGCAAAAATGATGGGTGGGGAACATAGTAAGAGTCATAATCATAACCAACCGGTAGATAATTCTGAAATAGTTAAATGGAAACGAAAATTAATTTTAACATGGATTTTTACAATTCCTATTGCTTTATTTATGCTTTTTGAAAAAATATTCGGAAAGATGATTTTTGGAGATTTAACATCATGGATTATACTTGCTATTGGTTTTCCTGTAATATTTGTTTTTGGTTTTGAAACAATTAAAGGCGGTTTAAGGGGATTTGTAACTTTTTATTTTAATATGGATTCTTTAATCTCTCTTGGAACAATTATTGCATATATCTCTGGATTTTTGAATTTTTTTGGAATTGTTCAGGATTATTCAGGAATTGCAGCGATGATTATGTCTTTTTATATTACTGGTAAATATTTTGAAGTAAAAGCAAGAGGAAGAGCAAGCCAAGAAATTATTAAACTTCTTCATTTAGGAGCAAAAAATGCAAGAGTTTTAAGAAATAAACAGGAAATAGAAATTCCAATTGAAGAAATTAAAATTGGAGATATAATGATTATAAAGCCTGGAGAAAAAATCCCTACAGATGGAATTGTAATAAAAGGGGAGAGTGCAGTTGATGAAAGTATGATAACTGGGGAGAGTATTCCTAATGAAAAGAAGATAGGAAATAATGTTATTGGGGCTACAATAAATCAGGATGGTATTTTATATGTAAAAGCAACTAAAATTGGGAAGGATACTTTTTTAGCGCATATTATTGAATTAGTTGAAGAAGCTCAGGGTACAAAAGTTCCAATACAAAAATTAGCGGATAAGATTACTTCAATTTTTATTCCTACGGTGTTGATAATTTCAATATTGACTTTAATTGCATGGTATATTATTACAAAAGATTTTAGCAAATCATTGGGGATTACAATTTCTGTTTTAGTTATTGCATGTCCGTGTGCTTTAGGTCTTGCAACTCCTACTGCTTTAATGGTTGGAAGTGGCATGGGTGCTAAAAAAGGAATTTTAATTAGAAAAGGTGAAGCAATTCAGACAATGAAAGAAATTAAAATTATAGTATTTGATAAAACAGGAACAATTACAAAAGGAAAACCAGAAGTTACAAATATTTTTAGTGAAGTAAAAGAAAATTATTTATTAGAAGTTGCTGCAAGCCTTGAAAAATTAAGTGAACATCCTGTTGCAAGAGCAATTGTAAATAAAGCTTTAGAATTTAAAATTAAAAAATATAAATCAGTTGAAAAATTTAAGATTTTAAGAGGAAAGGGTGTTGAAGGATATATTGGCAAAAAGAAAATTGTGATTGGTAATGAATTATTGATAAATGAAAGAAAAATCTCTATAAAAGGATTTGAAGATAAAATTCATAAATTTGAAGAAGAAGGAAAAACAACAATGATTGTTTCTGAAAATGATAAGGTAATTGGGGTTATTGCTGTTGCAGATGCACTAAAAGAAGATTCTATTGAAGCTATTCAACTTTTGAATCTAAGTGGATATAGAACTGTTATGATTACCGGAGACAATGAGAAAACTGCTAAGTCTATTGCTAAACAGGTTGGAATTAAAGAAGTTATAGCAAATGTTTTGCCTGAGGATAAAGTAAAGAAAATTGAAGAATTGCAAATGCAAGGAATGGTTTCTTTTGTAGGGGATGGAGTAAATGATGCTCCTGCATTAAAACAATCAAATGTGGGCATTGCAATGGGAACTGGGACAGATATAGCAATTGAATCAGGAGATATTGTTTTGACAAATGGCTCGTTAAAAGGAGTTGTTTCAGCAATAAATTTATCAAAAGAAACTTTTAAGAAAATAAAACAGAATTTATTTTGGGCTTTTGCATATAATGTTATTGCAATCCCAATTGCAATTGCAGGTTTTTTAAGTCCAGTTATAGCTGAGATTGCAATGGCAACATCTTCAATTAGTGTTGTAACAAATGCTAACCTTCTAAGAAACAAGAGAATATAATATAAATATTTTTAAACTAGCTTCAATTAGTGAAAATAGATAAAGGTTAAAAAATGAACACAAAAAGTGTTAGTTATCGGTGTAGAAGGAATTAAAAATAGTATTTTGGAAACAATAGGAAACACCCCTTTAGTAAGATTGAATAGTATTTCTCAAAGAATTTATGCTAAACTTGAATTTATGAATCCTGGAGGGAGTATAAAAGATAGAACTGCATTATTTATGATTGAGGATGCAGAAAAAAGAGGATTATTAAAAAAAATAGTACTATTATTGAACCAACTGCAGGAAATACTGGAATTGGACTTGCATTAGTTGCTGCACAAAAAGGTTACAAAACTATTTTTGTTGTTCCAGAAAGATTTAGTCTGGAGAAACAAACTTTAATGAAAGCTCTTGGTGCTGAAATAATAAATACCCCTACAGAAAAAGGAATGGAGGGGGCGATTGAAAAAGCATCTTCTTTGTTATTAAATATAGAAAATTCTTTTATGCCACAACAATTTTCAAATAAAGCAAATGTTCTTGCACACTATATGACTACTGGTCCTGAAATATATGAACAAACAAAAGGAAAGCTGGATATATTTATTGCAGGAGTAGGTACTGGCGGAACATTTACAGGTGTTTCTAAGTTTCTTAAAGAAAAAAATAAAAATATTTTGTGTATTGCTGTAGAACCAAAAGGTTCAATTCTTGGAAATTCAAAGCAAGGATCTCATAAAATTGAAGGAATAGGCGTAGATAATTTAGATACTCCAAAAATTCTTGATAGGACTTTAATTGATAGAGTGTATACTGTAAATGATGAAGAAGCACATAGGATGGTTAAATTACTTGCTAAAAATGAGGGGATATTTGCTGGAAGTTCATCCGGTGCTGTTGCATATGCTTCATATAAAATTTCTCAAGAAATGCCTAACAAAGACATAGTAACAATATTTCCAGATAGTTCAGAAAGATATTTAACAAAAAATATTTATGGTGATTTTAATGACTGGAAAAAATAATATTGAAACAAATGCAATTCATGTTGGTGAGGAACCTAATTTAAAAGAAGGTGGTAGCGGCGATGTTGTAATCCCTATACATCTTTCGTCTACATTTGCAAGAAAAGAAATAAATAAACCTACTGGAGGTTATGAATATTCGCGAAGCGGAAATCCTACAAGAGATGCTTTGGAAAAAAAGCTGGCAATTTTAGAAGATGCTAAATTTGGATTAGCATTTGCTTCGGGATTAGCAGCAGAAAGTGTTATTGCTCTGACTTTATTAAAATCAGGAGACCATGTAATTGCATTTGATGATTTATATGGGGGGACTAAGAGATTGTTTAATCATATTTTTAATAAAAATTTTAAAATTGATTTTAGTTATGTTGATGCAAGAAATACTGAAAATATAAAACATGCAATAAAAGATAATACTAAACTTATTTGGCTTGAAAGCCCTACAAATCCTTTAATGAAATTATGCGACATAAAAACTATTTCTGAAATTGCTAAAAATAAAAATATCATTGTGGTTGTTGATAATACTTTTATGAGTTCATATTTTCAAAAACCATTAAATTTAGGTGCAGACATTGTTATCCATAGCACAACAAAATATCTTAATGGTCATAGTGATTCTATTGGGGGAGCAATAATGCTTTCTAATGAAGAGATTTATAAAAAATTAAAATTCAATCAAAATGCTATTGGGGCTATTCTTTCACCTTTTGATAGTTTTCTTGTTTCAAGAGGAATAAAAACATTAGCTTTACGAATGGAAAGACATAATGAAAATGCTATAAAAATTGCAGAATTTCTTAAGGTTCATCCAAAAATTAGAAAAGTAAATTATCCTGGATTAAAAGAGTATCCTCAATATGAATTGGCTAAACAACAAATGTCAGGTTTTGGGGGGATGTTATCTTTTGAAATAAAGGGCAATTTAAATGAGGCAAAATTATTCTTGGAAAATCTTAAGATAATTTCATTAGCTGAAAGTTTAGGGGGAGTTGAATCTTTAATAGAACATCCTGCTTTAATGACTCATTCTTCACTATCTCAAGAAGAAAGAGAAAAAATAGGAATTACAAATTCTTTAATTAGGTTATCTGTAGGAATTGAAAATGTTGAAGATTTGATAAATGATTTAGATAATGCTCTAAAAAATTTTGATTAAAAACATCTAATTTATATATCGCTTTGATATTTATTTTCGATGGTAATTAAAGTACTTCCTATTTTTCCAAGGTTTCCTTTGACTTTTTGGGGTTTTCAAAAGTCTTTGCCTTATGTTGGAAAAAAAGCAACAATGCCCCCGACCGGTTTAGCAACTATTCTTGCAATGTTGCCTAAAGAATTTGAACCACAAAGAATAATTGACTTAAATGTTGAAAAATTAGAGGATAAAGACATAAAAAATTCAGATATTATTTTTACTTCTAGCATGATTATTCAGGAAAATTCCCATAATGAAATTTTAGATAGGGCTCATTTTTATGGGAAAAAAGTTGTTGCAGGAGGGCCTTTCCCTAGTTCTTATCCTGAAAGAAATGAAAAAGCAGATTATATTGTTGCAGGAGAGGCAGAAATAACATTTAATGCTTTTTTAGAAGATTTTTTGCAAGGAAAAGCTAAAAGAGTTTATACAGAAGAAGGAGTTATAAAATCAGGTAGAAATTCTAGTTTACTAACAAAAAATAATAAACCATTATTAGAAACAACTCCAATTCCAAGATGGGATTTATTGAATTTAAATCAATATAACTCTCCTGCAATTCAGTACTCTCGGGGATGCCCATATAATTGTGAATTCTGCGATATTACTAAATTATTTGGAAGAGAACCAAGAACTAAAACTCCTAAACAAATGTTATTAGAACTAGACGCAGTGCATGAACAAGGATATACTGGCTCTATTTTTATTGTTGATGATAACTTTATTGGAAATAAAAAAAATGTAAGACAACTTCTTCCTGAAATTATTAAATGGCAAAAAGAAAAAGACTATCCTTTTTCTTTTTTTACAGAAGCAAGTATGGAATTAGCTTGGGATGAAAATAAAGATATTTTGGAACAAATGGTCAGTGCTAAATTTAATCAAGTTTTTCTTGGAATAGAATCAACTGATTTAGATGCGCTTACAAAAATAAATAAAAAACAAAATTTAAAAATGTCTCAGGCAGAATCTATAAAGAGAATACAAAATGCAGGTTTAGAAGCAACAGGAGGGTTTATTATTGGTTTAGATGGAGAAAAACCAGAAGTATTTGACCAATTGTATAATTTTATACAAACTTCAGGCATTGTTGTTCCAATGTCAGGATTATTAACAGTATTAAAAGGAACGAATTTGTATAATCGACTTGTAAAGGAAGATAGAATGATTACAGAATCGACAGGGAATAATACTCATAATTTAGCATTTAATTTTAAACCACAATTAGATGAAAGATTTTTAATTGAAGGATATAAAAAATTATTGCAAAAATTATTTGAACCTAAAAATTATTATGAAAGATGCAGAATACTTCAAGATAATATTGGCGAAATAAATACCAGAAATAGAATGAATTTAGAAGGCTTAACTGCTTTTGCAAAATCACTGAATAATCATTTAGTTTCTAGAGGAGGTTTTGAATATTTAAAATATATTACAAGAACTGCAATAAAAAATCCAAGATATTTTCCAGAAGCAATAACTCATGCAATAAAACTTGAACATTTTAGAGAAATTACAAAAGAAACTATTAAATCAGATGATTACAATTATAAAATAGAAAGTTTATATGATAAATTTAAGAAAAAAACAGAACAAATTTCATTAAAATATTCTGATGATTTTCAAAAACAATATGAAAAAGTTTCTAATATCGCTGAAAACTTAAAAAAATCTGCTGAAAAAAAATATCTAGCTATTCATGAAGATTTTAGGGGCAATGCAAAAAAAGTTTTAGATGATTTTCAGTTGAGGATTAATGGAGAATTGGAAAAATATATTCAACAACCGGCGTTGCAGCATAATATGTAACTTCATTGAATATTCAATGAGATATTTATATATTCTTTAACATAGAAATGTTTAATACATGTAATTTAATTCTGATTAAAATGAAAAAACTACAAATAGAATATAAATTAAATATAAGGTGGCAACCTGAAAAGGATGTGTTGAGTGAAGATAATCTCCTTTCTAAATCAGATTCAGATACAATATTTATTAATTGGCAGGATTGTATTGTTCATGAATATGTTCCTTCTAATCCAGAAGCATTGAATAATATTAAAGAGAAAATTTGGTATAATGGCAGAGATAAATTAAATGAGTTGGTTCATTATGCTATTGGACATATGAAAAAAGATGGTGAAATTATTCCAGAACAAATGCCATCTAGAATAATTGTTAGTGTTGAATGTTATAATAATAAACCCTCTTTTTGGAACAAATTTTCTAAGCGGTTGTATAGGAAATAATAATTTATTTAGGATTAAGTTTAAAATCTGTTTTTATCTTATTTTAGCATGAAAAAATTGTTATTAGAATTAGGATTAGCAGGAATGTTAATGTTCAGTAGTTGTGAAAAAGTTCTTGGTCCAGAAAAATCTGAAAATTATCTTCCTGTTGTTCAATTTACACAATCTGCAACTACAATATATCTTAGAGAAAGAATAGAATTTAATGCCTCAAGTAGTTATGGAAGAGATGCGGAAATCAGCAAATATATCTGGAATTTTGATGATGGGATTATTGGATTTGGAAAGATTAAAACTCATACCTATAATAGTCTTGGAAAATTTCATCCAAGTTTGACTATTCAAGATAGTAATGGAAATGAAAATATAAAATATGGGAAAACAATAACTGTTTTGCCCAGATAAAATTTTATTAAAAATTTATAAATAAGAATTCTTTTTAGCAGATATGAATATTGAACAGCAAGTTAAGAAAACAATTGAAAAATATCATCTTATTGAAAAAAATGATAAAGTAGCTGTGGCTTTATCTGGGGGAAAAGATTCTACTTCTGTTCTTTATATTTTGCATAAATTAGGATATAATGTTGAAGGATTAATGATTGATTTGCATCTTGGAGAGTGGAGCAAAATTCACAGAAAAAATATGGAAAAATTCTGTTCTGAATTGAACATAAAATTAACTATTGTTGATTTAAAACAAGAGCTTGGAATGGGAATTTGTTTTATTAAATCTGTTTTAAAACAGCAAAAAAATTTAACAGGTTGCACTGTTTGTGGGATTATAAAAAAATGGATACTAAATAAGTGGGCTAAAAAATTAAAAGCAGATAAAATCGTAACAGGCCATAATCTCGACGATGAATGTCAGACTGTTTTAATGAATTTTTTAAAAGGAAATATTTATCTTGGAGTAAATTCTACTCCTGCAACAGGAATTCCTAATAAAGGATTTGTTCAAAGGATAAAACCCTTATTTTTTATTCCTGAAAATGAAGTAAGAAGTTATGCAAAAAAAATGAATTTTCCAATTTTATATGAAAAATGCCCATGTGCAATAGGAACTTACAGAGTTGAGACAAGAGAATGGATTAATTTTTTAACAAATAAAGAAAAATTAAATATCGTCGATAATTTTCAAAAAACAATTCCAAAATTAAGAAGAACTTACAAAACAGAAATAAAAAATTGCAAAGAATGTGGTGAACCTTCAAAAAGTGACCTCTGTAATGCATGTAAAATTTTTCAAGTATTAAAAAATCCGAAAAAATCTTAAAAATTTACTTATAGTAAGAATTAAAAACTCATTATTTGTGATTTTTGTATGTTAGAAAAAGAGATGACCCTTATAGATTTTCTAAAGAAAGTTGCTCCTGGCACTGCACTAAGAACTACTATGGATGATATCTTAAGATCTAAGCTTGGGGCATTAATTGTTTTTGATGCTCAAGGTCTGGATAGTATAATGGAGGGTGGTTTTAGAGTAAATTGTAGGTTTACATCTCAAAGATTATTTGAATTATGCAAAATGGATGGAGCAGTTATTGTTTCATCTGATTTAAAGAGAATCTTATATGCAAATGTTATGCTTTTGCCAGATAGTACTATTTTAACTAATGAAACAGGAACAAGGCATAAATCTGGCGAAAGGGCTGCTAAACAGTTTAATACATTTGTAATTGCAATTTCAGAAAGAAAAGCAAAAACTACTCTTTACCTGCCTAAAGCTAAGTATTTTTTAAAAGATGCAGGAGAATTATTAAGAGAAGTTAGCACTGCTTTGCAAGTTTTAGAAAAACAAAGAGAAATTTTTAATGATTTATTAGGAAAATTAAATATTTTAGAAATGTCTGAACTTGTTTCTATAAGTGATGTATGCATGGCCATACAAAGGGCTGAAATGATTTTGAAAATTTCAGAAGCAATTAAAAGAGATTTTATTGAATTAGGAAAAGAAAGTAATATTATGAATATGAGGTATAAGGAATTGTTAAGGGGGATAAATAAAATAGAGGATGAAATAATAAGAGATTATAGTTCAACAACTTTAAAAAGAACAAAAACTCAGCTATCTAATTTAAGTTATGATGATTTATTAGATTTAAATTCTGTTTCAAAGGCACTTACTTCTGGAATGACTTTAGAAGAAAATATTTCTACAAGAGGATTTAGATTTTTATCTCATTTAAAGCTAAAAGAAAAAGAAAGTTCTCAAATTGTAAAACAATTTGGCAGTTTAGGTAAAATTTTTGGAGCAAGTGTTGAAGAGTTTGAATCATTTTTCAAAGAAGATGCTAGTAGAATAAAGACAGACATAGATAGTTTAAGGGAAAAAATACTTTCTGGAAAGGTTATTTGATAAGATTAATTAATGATTAATTTTGCACTTCAAAAAGTTTTGCTCTTATCTTTTTTCGTTCCTATTGTAAGAGCAAAACTTTTTCGTTAAAATACTAAGTCGCCTATCGACTCCTAACGATTTATTAATTAATATCTCTAGAGTAATTAAGTTGAACAAGCTATAAATCTTTTTATAATCTAACTTATATTTACAACATTATCTAACCAGATTATTATAATGAATGGTATTTAATCCAGCGGGTCATCTATTATTCTTTTTGAAGGTCCGCAACGCAATATTCTTGCAAGACCTTTTACAGGCCCGTTTATTGCACCATATTTTATTATTGCTTGTTCTGTGTAATGTGAACATGAAGGATTATAACTGCATTGAATAGGTTTTATTCCTTTTGTATCTAACCAAGAATAAATAGGATATGCTGATTTTCTATAAAGATGTATTAAAGAAATTTCTAATTTTGCAAGATTACTTAAATTGATTTCCGACATAGTTTCCGATTCCATATCCAACTAAATTAAGTAAACCTGGAAATAAAGTACCTGTAATTCCGCCAATTATTTTTTGACAACCAGTTGTACATCCT
>JAUSIT010000026.1 GCA_030647965.1 Nanobdellota archaeon
GAGGAGAGGAGAATCTCGGTGGGAGCATTTATGTTTTTTAGTATCTCGAGATTTGAACGAGGAGAGGAGAATCTCGGTGGGAGCATTTATGTTTTTTAGTATCTCGAGATTTGAACGAGGAGAGGAGAATCTCGGTGGGAGCATTATTCTTTATAGTATTTCGAGATTTGAACGAGGAGAGTTCAAATCACTTCAATTCGATCAGTAACTAAAGAATTGAAGTTCCAGAGATTTCTAATCTCTGAATCGGCGGGAGCATTATTCTTTATAGTATCTCGAGATTTGAACGAGGAGAGAAAATTTTTCACTCTTCTGCTTATTTTGTAATACACCTATATTCTTTGGAAGAGTAAAAAATTTTGAAAAAATCACTTCAATTCGATCAGTAACTAAAGAATTGAAGTTCCAGAGATTTCTAATCTCTGAATCGGTGGAAAAAGTTTTACTCTTTCAATAAGTAACTCAAAATAAAAAGAGCAAAACTTTTTGGGAGCATTTATGTTTTTTAGTATCTCGAGATTTGAACGAGGAGAGAAAATTTTTCACTCTTCTGACTATTTTTTAATACATCTATATTCTTTGGAAGAGTAAAAAATTTTAGGAAGTTTTAACTAATCACTTAAATCCCCCGGCCCCAATATTAATTAATACATTTCTAATTTCATTAATAGTTTCTTGCTGATCTTTTTTATTAGACATTCTTACAAATCTTATTAATAAATTAGTTAAATCCACCTCATTAAAAAATTTAAGTTTATAACCATCTGTAACAAAATAAAATCTAAAAGATTTATATTTTAATTCTTTTATTACAATTCCCCCAACATTTCCTAAAAGTTTTCCTTTTTTTGGATTCTTTTCTAAAGATTCCATTAAATCAATAATTTCATAAGATTCGCCCTTAAACTTCTTTTTTATTTCCTCAAATAAAGAATGAATTATTTCAACTTTGGCCATTTTTTATTCAACTCTTCTCTTGCTTCCTCTATTGAGATAGTATTCTCTGAAGACATTAAAAAGTCTCTTAATTGCTCTTTAACAGCCAGAGAGTATATTCTTTTAAGAATCTCTTCATAACTCTCCCCCTTTACCCCAAATGAAGAAATCTTATCCCTTGTTTCTTTACTTAATTGAATAGTTGTAATTTCCATTTTGTTCTATAGCCACTATAGATGCTATAGTTTATAAACTTTTTGATAATTATCAAAAAAACAAGTAAACTCACAACCCAATTCTAAAGAATTGGGTTTAATTTCTGACATTATTAAAAATAGTAAGTCAAAAAATCTTTTATAAAATATTTACTTCTGATATAAATCCCTAATCATTATATCAGATGCTTGCTTGAATTTTGAAAGATATCTCCAAAAAGCTTCATCAGATTGTAATTTGTATAATAATCTTTTATCTCTTACTGTTTTATTTAACTCATATAAATTTTGTCTAAAAGCAAGAATAACTTCATCTAGTTTATTTTTTAAGTCAGCAGAAATATTCATTGCATATTCTGACTTTAAATCAATTAAATCATCTATAACTCTTTTTAATTCGACATATTCTTGTTCATGTTTAAATCCCTTATTAGAATAATTATGAGCAACTTTCAATGCTCTTGACATTTTTCTGTATATATTAAGAATAGCAGTTTCTTCTCTATTTCTCATTTTATTTTTCTTAATCCTTTCAGATTCAGCAAAAAAGCCCAAAATTCTTTCATCATTTGCTTTTATATCAAAAATAAGTTCTTCTCTCTTAGTTTTTCTAGGGACTAATTCAATTGGTTCAGGAGAAACAACAATCTCTTGTTTCTTTTTTCCAAAAAGGTCTGATAAAAACCCTGCGATTCCTTTGAATACCATGCAACTTATGATAAATAGGGGTTTATTAAACTTATTGTTATAAATAATATATAATAGGTTTTCTAGATAATCTAATTAAGATATTTTTTTTCCAGTATTATCTCCGAGATAATTATCCATTTCAACAAATTCAGAATATCCACATTTAGCACAACCAAATTCAACAACTTCTCTTACTTGATAATACTTTTCATCAGGAAAATTAGTTAAAGGACTACCTTTTACTACAAATTTATTTGGTCTTAGAGGGGTTTGATCATTAATACATGCTTTATTTAGCAGGCTATCTGCTACAAGCCTATTTATCCATTTTAATTTAGATTCTTTAAAAATTTTTTCAGATAACATCTAGTAATTTCATAAAAAGTAGTTTATAAAAATTTCGATATAAAATTAAATTTTTTTTCTCATTACTTTTCCAATAAAATAAGCAGAGCCAAATAAAATTATCCCAGGAATCAAAGCAATTCCTAAGCTAGGAACTAATAAACTTGTTCCAATAGTCCCTAAAGTTCCTATTCCTACAGATTCTAATAAATTAACAGCATGAGGCACTGATTTTTCAACATTTTTTTGCAATGCATCAATTTGCATTATTAATTTTTCATTTTTTAAAATCCTAAGCTTCCTATCTTCTTCTGAAATAACAATAGAAAGATTATTTCCTTTAGAAGCACTTAATCCTGCGCTATGTCTTGTTCCAAAATTCTTAAAAGTTTTTTTTGATTTAACCATTGCACCATAGGCTTCAACCATTCCCCCACTATCAATTATAACTGCACCATCCATGAGTGCAAGTGATTCTAAAAGTTTTGGATTTTCAATTGCCTTAAATGGAGGTATATTTTGATTTACCATTGGTTTATATTCTGTTTTTCCAACTA
Source organism: Nanobdellota archaeon (assembly GCA_030647965.1). Taxonomy (GTDB): domain Archaea; phylum Nanobdellota; class Nanobdellia; order Pacearchaeales; family GW2011-AR1; genus JAUSIT01. The sequence continues at coordinate 2,744 of JAUSIT010000026.1, forward strand.
CAAACAAAGCGCCCTCGCCTCGTTTTGCAATTTTCAATCCAACCTGAATCAAAACTTCTTCTAATTTTTTATATTCTTTTTTATTCATCATCTGTAATTCTCTTTAGATTATTATTTAAATCTATCTATAAATTATAATTCACCCAGGTATTTAAATTTTAAGGTATACTTCAAGATACCAAAATATACTCAGATAAACTTATAAATTATAATATTATATTCTTGTTATGGGCAGAGAGGAGATAGAAGAAGAGGAATTATTAAGACAAACTAATATCAGTCTTGTTTTAGATTCATATCAAGATTTATTTTCAGATTTTGATCCAAGGGTTTATTCAGAAAGAGCAATATCAGATGATTTTTTAACAGAAATAAAAAGAGCAATTAAAGATAAACCAGATTCTAGTTTTGAACTTAGACTATTAATATCTGCTGTAAAAAGAAATTTAAGAGATGAAATAAAAATAAAAACAAGATTAAAAGAACATTTCCAAGCACATTTTAGAGAAAAAGAAAAAGAAATGAAAAAAATGAAAAGACAAGGAATTTTTTGGATTATAATCGGAGCAATATTAATGGGAACAGTAACTTTCTTAAGAACTTATACAGAACCTAATTTATGGATGAATATGGCAATAGTAATTACAGAACCAGCAGGATGGTTTGGATTTTGGGAAGGATTAGGAAAAATATTTTTAGATTCAAAGGAAAAAGAGCCAGAACTTATTTCTTATAAAAAAATGGCTAAGGCAAAAATTTCATTTAATGATTATTAGATTTTCCAGCCTCTGCAATCTCAAAAACAGCTTTAACATAAAACTCACTATGATTGTAAGCATAAACCGCTCTATTTAATTTTCCTGTTCTTTTTTTAGCAGATTTTAAATAATTTGCAACAGAATTAATGCTGTCTTCCATATCATAAACACTATCTCCTACAAAATAAGAATTTAATGAAGAAGGAATAAATTGTGCATAGCCAATTGCCCCAGCATAACTAGATTTTAAATCAAAAACACTAACATTATTTTTCTTGGAAAATTTTAAAAGACTTTCCATTTCTGTTAATGCAAAATTAGTCTTGTAATCTTTAACAAAAAGCGATGCAAATGAATTAAATGCATAATACTTGCCAATATTTTTTCCAAAATCAGATTCAACGCCAATAACAGAAGCGATTACTTCTTTAGGAATGCCATATTTTTTTTCAGCATCAGATAAAGGTTGATTATAATCCTGAATAAATTTTTTAATATTATTTTTCTTTTTTTCAACACCCAGTTTCTCTCGATATATTTTATAATCTTTAACAACACTCTCAGGACTTGTTTTAAAGCTCTTATCAATATTTTTATAAATCTCAAATCTAGGATCTGAAATTAAGTTTTGTATCTCATATCCTTTGCCCTTAAAATGCTGAACAAGTGATTCAATAGAATTCTCTGCAGTTGCATTTAAAGAAGATAATGACAATGCTCCTGCCAATAAAATTGCTTTTAGTGTTTTCATGATATATTCAAATTATTTTTTTAATTAAATAAACCCCCTAATTTAACATGCAACTCCGTTGAAATACTTTGCTTCAACAAGCAAAAAAAGTTTTGCTCTTATCTTTTTTTGTTCCTATTATAAGAGCAAAACTTTTTGATTAATGAAATTGTCTGGCGACAATTTACGATTAATTAATAAATCGTCAGGAGACGACAGTCGACTTAATATCAAAACGAAGTGCAATAATTTATAAACATAAAGTTTACGGATTTAATTTACTTATTTATCAAAGATTTAGCCAGTTTTATAGCATCTTCTTTTTCTTCAGATGAAACTTCTCGTACTTTTCTTAAATAATCAAAATATCTCTTTTTAATTTCCTTGCCAAGTTCTGTTGTTTCTTTGTATTCATAAATACCCAAATTTGATTTTGCAGATTTTATTTCAATATTTGCTTGTATATTATAAAAAGATCTAATAAAACCCACTCTCCAATCAATTTTAATTACTATATTTTGTACTGAACCAATTAAAGCACCATCACTTTTTTCTTGTTTTTCTCCCCAACTCTCAACTTTATCAGCTAATGCAAGCATTTCACTCAAAGATAAATTTCCAGTATGTATTTCTATTTTCTCGTCTTGTCTAATTACAGGCAACTCACTTTTATCAGAAACTCTTACATCTAAACCAGAAAGACTTTTATTTTTCTCTTGAGCTTGCCCCTCTT
>JAUSIT010000042.1 GCA_030647965.1 Nanobdellota archaeon
GAGGACCTAATGTTCCAGGAGATAATATGAATAAAAAAGGATTAATCGGACAATTAGTAGTACTTATCCTTGCAGTAATTGGAGGATACTTTTTGCTTAAGTATTTTGGAATATTATAAAGGAACAACAAAAAATGGAGAATACAAAAATGGAACAAACAAAAGAAGACAAATTAGATGAAATAAAGAATTGTATAAATGAAAAAGATAGTTTGTACTATATACGTAGAAAGGATTCAGAAGCTTTTGAAAAAGAAAGCAGAGCAGAAGGAAAAGGCACAATACCTATAATGACTTATGGAGATTATATTGTTTATCTTAAAGCAGAAGATTCCGCTCTTCCAAAGATTGCTTTATCTAAATTTAATTACACTTCAGGAACATTTGAGAAAAAATGGGAGCCAGATCATAAGACTATTGTATTAACCCCCAATCACTCAAGTATTAGAAAAGTTGAGATAGAGATTCAAGGAATAGATATCCATAATATGAAATTACTACCTGATAAAACAGGCGATGTTATTGAAGATATTGCTAAGATAAAAATAACTAGGCATTATAGATTTGCTGAAGGAGATTCTGAAAATAAAGAAGATTCTAGTTTAGCATCTCCTGGGGAAACTGAAGCGAGGCAAATTCTAGAATAAAAATAAAACTATGATTAAACAAAAAAAAGAAATGGGATTTAGAAAGGTTATAAGAAAAGGATTAAGTCATATTTCTCAATTAGTAAGTATATTCCCACAAATAGCAGAAAATACTGAAAGTGTTATGAAAAATATTAATTACGGAACAATTCCAATAGAAAAAAGAATTCTGAGAAAGATATATTCTCTTTTAATAATTGGATTTGGAAGTGTATTCTTGATTTTTTCACTTTTTTTTTACCTAAGAGAATCTTTGGGTTAGGGGAATAGTGTGGCGTACTTTTCTATAGGAATAATTATTTTGGTTATAGGCCTCTTGTTAAAAATAAGAGAATCTGACCTGTGAAAAAATGGCTCCTTCTACCTTTAATCAGTATCAAAAAATAGTCCCATTTATAATATTTGCATTAGTATTATTTTTATTTTTTAAACTCATCCAACCGATGATAACTATTCTCTTGAGCAGTATTCTTTTAGCATATATTTCTTTTCCAATACATAAGAGAATAATTAAAAAGATACCCTATAAATCTTTTTCAATTATTTTATCTTTATTGATTGTATTAATTATTATACTAATTCCATTTTCTTTTTTAGCATTCTAAATTACACAGCAAGGATATTATTTTTATAATTCATTATCTAGCAATATTGCAGAAGGAGCATTGTTTGGTTTTGGATGTATTAGTATAGATTCAAAAGTATGTTTGCTTCTTAATCAGGCAGAAAAATTTAGTTTAGAACATTTGTCAAAGTTTGGTTTTGACAAACAACTGCAGAAATTTCTGCCGATTTTAGAAGAAGGAATAACAAATTTTATATTTAGTATACCCTTTATAATCGCACAAATTTTCATTGCATTAGTTATATCTTATTTTATTATGAATGATTGGGAGAACATATTAAAAAAAATAATTAATTTAGTTCCAATGAGAAAAAAAACAATAAAAAAGCTTGTTAAAGAATTTGAGAATATATCCCATACAGTAATTTATGCACAATTATTTGTTGCTTTAGTTCAGGGAATTATTGCGACTATAGGATTTTATATATTTGGTGCTCCTTTTCCAATAATTTTAGGAGTTATGGTGGCATTCTGTGCTCTTATTCCTACTATTGGAACAGCAATGATATGGGTGCCTACTTCCTTATATTTAATTTTAAGCGGCTATTTTTCTTATAATCACTGGATTTTAGGTAATGGAATAGGTTTGTTTTTATACGGCCTTTTAATAATCAGTACCATTGACAATATTTTACTTGCGAAAATAGTTCATGCAAGGGCTAAAGTTAATCAGATAATTGTAATCATAGGAGTTATAGGGGGCGCTAGTATGTTCGGGATTATTGGGATATTTATAGGCCCAATATTATTACCTTTGCTAATAACATATTTTGAAACCTTTAAAGAAAGATTTGAATAAATTATCCTCTTTAAAAAGTATTTTATAAAATCTAATTCTTACAAAAAGAAGTACTAGTCTATACAACAACAAACCCTACTACAACCGAAGCAACAACACCAACCCCTGCATTCGCTAGTGGGATTACTGGAGCAGTTACTGGAGTGTTAAGTAATAAATTTGCTGGACTATCTGCTTGGGTTTGGGCAATAATTGCACTAATTGCAGTGGCAATATGTGGTTTTGTTGTGTTATTAATCAAGCATAGAAAATAGTTAAAGATAATTTAAGAAAAAAGAATTCTATAGAAAATTTTATCTTTTTAATCCAGCCAGAGTTCCAGAAATTTTTTCAACTTTAATTCCTGCTAAAGCCAGGCTTGCCTTTACTTTTTCAAGCTCTTCTCTTTTTACAGCCCCAATTATCTTTCCATTGTCTAATTTAATATTCATATAAGCAGATTTTGCAAAGCCCAAAGTTCCAATATAATCTAAAATTGCTTTTTCTATTTTTTTATTATCTTTTTCATTAATTAAAAGATATCTTCTATTATCTTTTGCACTTGGCCTTAATTTTAATTTTTTTGGTTTTTTCTCCATTATATATTCAATCAATTTATCTATATAAATATAACTTCATTCAGCAAGATTTTAATACCTGAATTAATTATAAATTAGATGAGGTGGTTTTTCAAATTTAAATATCCTAAATTAGCAATTCTTTTTTTAACAATAGTTTTATCTTATTATATTTTTCAGATTCCAGGAGTAGTTGAAAAAATTTCAAGTTTAGAAACAGGTTCTATAGGCATTTTTGTTGCAGGAATGTTATTTTCTTTTGGATTTTCTGCCCCTTTGGCAATTGGTTTTTTTATAACACTTAATCCTTCAAATATATTTCTTACTGCCGTTATCGCAGGCCTTGGGGCAATGGCTTCTAATCTTTTAATTTTTCAATTTGTAAAATTTTCGTTTATGGATGAGTTTAAAAGATTGGAAAAAACAAAAACAATAAAAAGATTTGACATACTATTGGAAGAAACTTTTCATGGGCATATTAGGAGATATCTTCTTTATGCTTTTGTTGGATTTTTAATCATGGCTCCTATTTCAGATGAAATTGCAGTTGCAGTTCTTGTAGGAACAACAAAAATAAAAGAATCTATTTTTGCAGTAATAGCTTTTATTTTAAGCACATTAGGAATATTTTTGATTTTATTGTTATAAATACTATATAATCATCGTCTAGCTTTTTCTTTTTGCAGCTTTTCTAATCGTTTTATTTCTTGTTTAATTTTTTCTTGTTTTTGTTTTGTCTTTAAAAAATAAAAAACTATAATACTTGCTAGCAAAATAATTGTTATCAAAATTATAGAAATCTCTTTTTTTGAAATTACTTGGGGTTGTTCAATCTTTTGTTCATTAGTTATATTTTGCTCTAAAGTTTTATTTTGTTCCTGAATTACAATTTGTTTTATTATTGGATCATGAATTGTTTGTATAGTTATATTTGCCTTTGTCTTTGAAATATTTTCTAATTTTACATATAAATCATAAAAATCAGGAGAAGTTAAATTAAACTTTGCACTTTGCCCAATTCCTAAAATTATATTTATTGGAGTGCTTTGGATAGTTATATTTGCAAAATTTTCTCCTATTGAATTTAAAGTTAAAATATGCTGTTCTGATTTTATATCAAATATTTCAAATTTTATTTTATCTAATTTTTTTAATTCTTTTATCTGCCCAATTGAAGTTTGTTCTTTTGTTAAACTATAAGTCATAAAATTATCTGTGCTCCCTCCACCTCCACCGCCTCCACCACCAGAAGAAACAACTACTGCAGGAGAATTTATTACTAAGCTTCTTGATGAAGAATTTCCAGTATTTCCTGCTTCATCAGTGCAGGTTATATTCCAAATATGAGTTCCTGCTACAACAGAAGCTGAAATTATATTTGTGCTTGCATTTATTGCACTTGAATTTGTCGAAGAGACTCCATCAATAATTAAATTACATCTTGAAATATTTAGATTATCTGAAACATTAAAACTAAATGAAACTGTTGATGTTCCTGTTAGACTACTATCTCCATTTAAAGGGGAAATTAAATTAATTAGTGGCTGGGTTAAATCGATATTAAAAATTATTGAATCACTTGAATTTAAATTTCCTGCACTATCATTGCAATAATAAGTTAAATTAAATGTTTCATTTTGTAAAAGGCTAGAATTTGTATTATAAAATGTTAAATTATCACTGGAATTCATAGTTACATTATTTTTACCTAAATCTAAACTATACAAACAACTTCCATTTTCATTTAAACTTATATTAAATCTTCCTGCATTATACCAACTATTATTTATTGGAGAAATTATATTTAAACTTGGTTTTGTTGAATCATATCTTATTGAAAAATTTGACAAAGCATAACTACTGCTACTTGCATTATTAAAAAATAAACAATTCCATTTAAAAGTTCCATCATAACCGAAATTATAACTTACATTTGTATTATTTAAATATCCAGAAATATTTGTTGAATTAGAATTTATTAAATCTCCTGTTGAATTCCATAAATAAAAAGTTACATTTTTAAAAGTAATATTTGAAGAAGCATTGCAAAAGAAACTTTGATTCTGATTTGTTAGTAAATTATCTAATGGCGAAATTAAGTATACACTTGGAGTCATATAATAAAGAATTGCACTATACAAATTTATTCTTGAAAAAGTCAATCCAGATGTTGAATCTAAAATAGGTTTTCCTGTTTGGTTTAATATTGTTTCAATTTCTAAAGGTGTTTTAGTATTTCCTCCTGATTTTAATAGTTGATTTATAATTGCAATTGCTCCTGCAACATGAGGTGCAGCCATTGAAGTTCCTGAACAAATCATATAATTTCCAGAACATGAACATCCTACTGGGCAAGCATTTGAATTAAAACGAGTTGAATTAATATCGCTTCCAGGTGCAAATAATTTTGTTAAATTATTTCTATTTGAATAAGATGCTATTGCATCGGATTTGTCTGTTGCTCCAACTCTTGTTGCATTTTGAACACATGCAGGAGATGGAAGTGCACTCCAATTTCCTGCATTTCCTGTTGATACAACAACAGAAATATTTTTTGAAACAGCAGAATTTATTGAAGGAGCAAAAGAATCATCATTACAATAAGTAGTATTTAATGTTGAAGTACCTAAACTTAAACTTATAACACTTATATTAAAAATAGAAGAATTATCTATACACCAATCTATTCCTGCAATAATATCCCCAGAATTTCCATTTCCTGCAGAGTTTAATCCTTTTATTGCTATGATCTTTGAATCAGGTGCAACACCCTTAATTGTGCCATTTGCAGAGGTAATTCCTGCAATATGAGTTCCATGTCCAAAATCATCCATAGGATTACTATCTGAATTTACATAATCATAACCTCCTAAAATTTTGCATGTTGAATTTGCACTATTATTACCATAACATCCTCCTAAATCTGCATGAGAATAATTTACTCCTGAATCAATTATACAAATTGTCTGTCCTGCACCTGTTAAATTTATTCCATTTGCCTGCAATGGCCATGTTAAAGTAGCATTTATAATCCCAACAGAGTCTTGTAAAAAAGCATGAACAGGAGAGTTATAGTAAATTTTTTTTACAGAATTTTCATTTGCTAAATTTTCAATTTCTTGTTTTGTTAATTCAGCAGAAAAAGAATTACTTGAGCTAAATTTATGTTCAACCTTATCTTTTCCAATTTCATTAATTATATTTTCTCTTGAATCTTGATTTCCTTGACTAAATATTTTAAAAAAACCTTTATTTTGATTATTATTTTCTTCTACACTTATAATTACTTTTACTTTTTCTTGAGTGTCAAGTTGTTTTGAAAGTTGTTCATCTATTTTTGAATTTTGTTCAGCAATAGCAATTTGCAAACTAAATAAAATTACTAAACATAATCCTAAAAATAAAATCTCTTTTTTTATAACCATATTATTTTACTTAATAGTTAATTTCCCCACAAATTCCGTTTGAACATTTACAATCTTGAATAGTACAACCATACATTGCAGGGCAGATTAGGTCTGTAGTAGAGCAGTTTTCTAATTTTTTTTGATACTCTTTTGCTTCATTTTTTGTTGCACAAATTTCTTTTCCCCCCATATTACATGGGCAGCAAGTTGTTTGAACTTTAACACAATCTGAATTTGTTTGACAAATATTTTTAGATTCTTCATTTTTTGTCTGTTGATTAAAATAAATAAATAAAAATGAAATAATTAATACTATTAAAATTGTAAAGATGATATATAAAACATTAAATTGCCTCTTTTTCATGATATCTTTTGATTATTTTAGTATAAAAATATTATCAATACCTAGTTTGTGTTAAATAAAGTATTGGATGAGTATGCAACTGCGTTGAAATAGTTGCTTTAACAAGCAAAAAAAGTTTTACTCTTACAATAAGTGACTAAAAACAAAAGAGCAAAACTTTTTGATAAGATGATTGTCTAGCGACAATAGAGATTAATTAATAAATAGTCTGAGCCGCTAGGCGATTTAGTATTCCCACGAAGTGCAATAATTAGTAAATGTAAGGTTTACAAGTTTATTTAATAGTTTAAAAAGATATAAAAACCAATACTACTATTGAATACTAGAAAAAGAGGAAAAATAACAAAATGCTTAAAATTCATACTGTTGGCGGTTTCAGCGAAGTAGGTAAAAATATGGCTGTTCTTGAGCTAGATAATGATGCATTTATTTTTGATGAAGGTTTTTTTCTTCCTCCAATTGTTGCATTAGAAGAAAGTGAAAGATCAGAATATTCTGAAAAAAAATTAAGAGGAATAAAAGCAATACCTAATGATACTGTTATAGAAAATCTAAGAAATAAAGTAAGAGCTCAATTTATTGGGCATGCTCATTTAGATCATGTTGGTGCAGTTCCTTTTATTTCAGATAGGTATAAAGCTCCAATTTATGGAACTCCTTTTACAATGGCAGTTTTAGATTCTTTATTAAGAGACAATGAAATTATCTTAAATAATCCTATAAAAACAATTCAGCCAAATAATTCTTTTTATGTTCAAGGAAAAAATGAGAAATATAAGGTTGATTTTATTAATATGACTCATTCTACTTTGCAAACATCTTTTATTGCAGTTCATACAAAAAAAGGAGTTATACTTTATGCAAATGATTTCAAATTAGATGATAATCCTATACTTGGTTTAAAGCCAAACTATCAAAAATTAAAAGAAATTGCAAAAGAAGGAGTTCATGCACTAATTATTGATTCATTATATTCTGGCTCTGATAGAAAAACACCTTCTGAGAAAATTGCACGAAACCTATTAGAAGAAGTTTTGCTTACAATTCAAAATAGAGATGCAGGAATAATTGTAACGACTTTTTCTTCACATATTGCAAGATTAAAAAGCATTGTTGAATTTGGAAAAAGATTAAACAGGGAAGTTGTTTTTTTAGGAAGAAGTTTAAGTAAGTATTCTGAAGCAGCTCAAAGGACAAATCAAGCTCCTTTTTTAAAAGATGCAAGAATTTTAAAATATAGAAGACAGGTTGAAAAAGTTTTAGGCCAAGTAGAAAAAAACAGAAAAAAATATTTAGTTGTTTGCACAGGCCATCAGGGCGAGCCTGGTTCAATTTTAGAAAGAATATCTAGGGGGATAATGCCTTTAAAAATTAATGATTATGATAATGTTATTTTTTCTTCAAGTGTAATTCCTACAGAAATAAATAAACAGCAATTTGCAGTTATGGAAGACAAACTCAAAAAAAGAAAAGCAAGAATTTTTAGAGATGTTCATGTTTCAGGTCATGCTGGAAGAGAAGATCTAAGAGATATGATTAGTTTGCTTTCTCCGCAACATATAATTCCTGCTCATGGCGGACCAGATAAAACAGAACCAATGATGGAACTTGCATCTGAAATGGGATATAAATCAGGAAAACAATGTCATCTAATGGGTGATGGCGAAGTTTTAGAACTATGAACGAGCTTGTAGGTGGCATGAAAAATGCATTAGAAAGAGGAGCTAATTTAGATAGAATAAAACAAACTTTTCTTAATGCAGGATATAAACAAGAACAAATTGAAGAAGCAGCAAAAGAAGTTTCTCAATTTTCAGAATTAATTTCTCAAAATTTTCAACAATATCAACAACAAGATAGTTCACAAGTACAACCACCAACACAAAATTCAGCACAATTGCAACAGCCTAAAAAAACCTCTCAGTTTCAACCACTTCCCCAAACTCAAAAAGATACAATAATAAAAAAACAAGCAAATCCTATTATGGTTATTTTATTGATTTTAGCAGGAATTTTTACAGCAATTGTAGTTATCTTTGCACTTTTTGGCAAGCAAATTTTAAATATGCTGTTATAATCTTATAATAATGTACTTACCAGCAGAAGATTCAATTTTTTTTGCAGATTTTCTTAAAGATTATTTTTCTAGATTAAAAAACAAAAACATTTTCTATTTAGATATGGGTTCTGGTTCAGGAATTCTTTCAGAAATAGCAAGAAAATCAAATATTAAAAATATTTTTGCAGCAGATATTGATGATGAAAGCATTAAATTTGTAAGAAAAAAAGGATTAACTATTATAAAATCTGATTTTTTTTCAAAAATTTCAAAAAATCAAAAATTCGATATTATCACTTTTAATGCACCTTATCTTCCAAATCATAAATTTGATAAAAAGCCAGATACAAGCGGAGGAAAAAGGGGCGATGAGGCCTCATTAAGATTCTTAAGGCAGGCAAAAGCACATTTAAACAAAGGCGGAAGAATTTTTCTTTTAATTTCTTCTCTAACCCCATATAATAAAATAGAAAAATTCAATCCAAAAATAGTTGCAAGAAAAAAGCTCTTTTTCGAAGAGTTGTTGATACTGGAGTTTGGAAATTCCAACTAATATTTAGCACTTCAAAAAGTTTTGCTCTTATCTTTTTTCGTTCCTATTGTAAGAACAAAACTTTTTCGTGGGGATATTAAGTCGATTAGCATCTCCTGACGATTTATTCATGAATACTTTTTATTATTTTTCTAAGAAAGATATATTAATTAATAGTATTTGTCGCTAGGCAAATCCATTTATCATGCCAAGAAGGCACAATATTTATTCAATAGAACCAAGTTTAATCAAACTCAAGTAGCAACGAAAAAACAAAACATATATATATATCTTTTTTATTTATTATATATTAAATAATCTTATAAGATTATTATTTGAATTAATGAAAGGAGGTATAAAAAATGAATAAAAATTTAATTTTAATAGGTGTTATCAGTGTTTTTGCTCTTTTTGCAATTGCATCTGTTTCTGCTCTTGACTGGTCTTGGTTAACAGGAAAAGCAACTGCAGATACAAATCCTACTGTGGGTCCTTTTAAGTTATCTGAAGGAAAATCAACAACAGTTAATGTTGGAGGTTCAAAGCAGATAATTCAACTTTCAATAGTAGCTGACAGCGATACTGCAGTTATTATAGTTGGTGGAGAACAAAAAACAATTACAACTGGCTATAACTATCTAATTGGAAATGTTGAAATTAACATAAAATCAATTGGATATAGTGCTAAAACTTCTGTATTTTCAAAGAACTATATTACTTTTACTTTGAAAAAGAGCGAGGTATCTAGTTCTGGATCTTCTGGAGGAAATGGAAATGAAGAAGTAATAATAAATGAAAGTAATCCTTTATCCAAAGTATATTTTCTAGGAGCTTATAAAAAGGCAGAACTTCCTTCAAATTTAGAAAATCCTCTTATTTATAGAACAATTTTATCTAATAATGGAGGTGGAGCGACAATTACTTATATAGGTTCAAGTTGGACTTGTACTACAGTGGTATATCCTATGGATGGGCAAGATGATATCCCTCAAACATTTTCTCAAACATTTGTAAATTTGGATGCAGGGGGAAAACCTCTTAATGCACAAATAATTGGAATTTGCAATAAATATGTCCCACAAGCTATCAAGGGAGGTACTTGTGTTTATATAGAAAAGTCTGATTGCACAGGAAAACCCGAATTTATATTAGTAACTTCTGATGAATTGAACACTGCAAAAATTACTAATAATGTAGCAAAAACAAATGGAAATTCTGGGGAATTTAATACATTTATGCAAAATAATGCTGGAAATATGCAAAATGTAAATACACATACTTATTATTGGAAGTTCAAAACCCAATAAAATTTTAATTTATTTTTTCTTTTTCTTTTTCTTTTAACCCTTAGTTAAAACTCCTTGAGTAAAAACTCCCCCCCAATAATCCTTTTATATATCTCTTTTTTATTGTCTTAACATGAGATTCGCACATTTAGCAGATTGTCATTTAGGGAGCTGGAGGCAGGAAGAACTTCAAAAACTTAATTTTGAATCTTTTAAAAAAGCTGTTGAAACCTGCATAAATGAAAAACTTGATTTTATTTTAATTTCAGGAGATTTGTTTGATTCTGCATATCCTCCGATTGAAATACTAAAAGAAACATTTGCAGAGTTTAAAAAAATAAAAGATGCAAATATTCCTGTATTTTTAATTGCAGGAAGCCATGATTTTTCTGCATCAGGAAAAACCTTTTTAGATGTTTTGGAAAAAGCAGGTTTTTGCAAAAATATTGAAGATTTTGAAGTTGAAGAAGATGGAAGAATAAAATTAAAGCCATTCATATTTGGAGAAGTTGCAATTTTTGGATATTCTGGAAAAAAGTCTGGGATGGAAATTGAAGATTTGAAAAA
>JAUSIT010000043.1 GCA_030647965.1 Nanobdellota archaeon
ATTTAAGAATTTCATTACCATTTCTCCTGTTTTTGTGTCTAAATTTCCTGTAGGTTCATCTGCTAAAATTACTTCAGGGTCATTTGCTAAAGATCTTGCAATTGCAACTCTTTGCTGTTGCCCTCCTGAAAGTTGATTTGGATAGTGGTCCATTCTATCTTCAAGTTCAACTAATTTCAAAAGTTCTTCTGCTTTTTCTTGTCTTTCAAATTCTTCTTTTCCTTGAAAAAGCATTGGAAGCATAATATTTTCTTTTGCTGTTAAATTTGGAATTAAATTAAATTGCTGAAATATAAAACCAATTTTCTTTCCCCTTATTTGTGCTAATTCAGATTCTTCAAGAAATTCAATATCATGCCCATCTAAATAAATATTACCCTGTGTTGCTAAATCTAAACTTCCAATAAGATTCATGCTTGTTGATTTTCCACTTCCACTTGGCCCCATAATTGCAACAAAATCTCCTTTTTCAATAGAAATATTTACTCCATCTAGAGCTTTAACTAAGTTTTCTCCCATTTCATAATGTTTTGCAACATTTTTCAATTCAATTACATTTTGTGTCATTTTATTTTCTCAGAATAAGCTCCGAGGTGCTATCACCCCATATAATTCTAAAATTAAGTTATATTTTTACTTTATAAGGTTTTAGTTTTCTCTTGATAAAGATAAGCTAGTGCTCGATTAACCATCTCTGAAAGATTTTTAATATCTTCAGAATTGTTTGCTCCTTTAATTAATTGAGGCATTAATTTAGAAGAAAGATTATTATGGAATAAATAGTGTTCAAGTGATTGAAAACCTTCTAAAGAATATTGGCTTTTAAAAACAAAATCCATACAACCACACTCGCCACAATTTCTGACATAATCTTCAAAATGTTCTAGCTCTTGTTTTTCAAAATCTTTAAAATCATACTCTTCTCCACAAGCTAAACATATTAATCCAGTTACCATAAAACCCTGGATTCTTTAAAGTGCAAAGATTTTTAAATGTATTTTAGATAGAAAAATTATGATAATTCCAGTTAGATGTTTTTCATGTGGGAAGCCTGTTGCACATTTATGGGCAGAATACAAGAGAAAAGTAGCAGAAGGCAAAGAGCCAAAAAAAGTTCTAGATGAACTTGGCATAGAAAGATACTGCTGCAGAGCTTTATTTTTAGGACAAACAGATATATTAGAACTTGTAAACAAATTCAAGAAATATTAATAATTAATTCTAAGATTATAAAAATGAACAGAGAAGATACTTTAGCCATGGTAAGTCATTATGTGGGGCATGCGATTCTTAATGCTCGTCTTGATTTAGATGATGGAAAAGAGGGAGATAATTATAGGCAAATTGCTATTGAACACATTAGAGGATTAACTAAAATAGATATTGTTGAAAAATATATTGGTCTTCTAGATAGTAATTATTGGAAAGATATTGGGGATGTTGACGAATTTGAAGAAAAATATAATAAATTAAATCCTCAGGCAGATGGGGTCGGCGATGTTGCTAGAAATCTATTTAAAAAAGGTTTATAATTAAAAAAATTAGTTTGTTCAGTTGAACAAGGATAATATAATTGTCTAGCGACAATTTTGAATTAATTAATTGTCAATCTTCGCTAGAAGATCCCATATATTTTGCAGAAGCATAATATTCTCATTTTGGCTTTATTTCTTATTAATCTTTCACTTTCCATCTATTTTTATAATTACAATTTTTACATTCAACTATCTTAAATCCATTTTTGATTCTCGTCTTACCGATTAATGGAAAAAAACATTTTTGACAAAATTCTTTTCTTAATTCTTTTAGTTTAACACTATTTCTCATCGCAAGCTTTTTAGCTTTTTTATTATCTTTTGGATTTTTATTAGAAATAAGTTTTTTTACTTCAATAAGCATTTTTTCTTTTTTTATATCTTTATTCATGAAAAAAGAATACACCTCAAATATATAAATACACGTAAAAATCTACAACATTTATTATTTATTATTTATTTTTATTATTTATTTAGATTTTTCCGGTTCTCACAAAACCACAAACAAAAAACCCATTAGAGTTTTGTAATATTAAGTAAGACAGCTTTTATGCTTCCCATTTGTTCAACAGTACAACATAAAACGTAATCTTCTTAACTTCTGAGTTCGGAATGAGATCAGGTGTGACCAGATTACTATGGCCGTCTCAGTAATGTTATTAAATGATGTTTTATAAACTTTATTGTTTATATTTTATATGCGAGGGAGTGCCAGAGCGGTCAAATGGGGCAGACTCAAGATCTGCTGGCTTAGTGCCTTCAGGGGTTCGAATCCTCTCTCCCTCATATAATATAAAATATAAGGATTCGAGGAAGGGTTCGAATAACTTCAATTCGTAAGAATTGAAGGATCCAAGAATTTCGCAAGAAATTGTTGTGAGCTCTCTTCCTCATTAATTAAGATTCGAAGGAAGAGTTCGAATGCTTCAATTCGTAAGAATTGGAGCCACCAAGAATTTTCAAAGAAAATTGTTGTGTGAATTTCAATTCGCAAGAATTGAAGGATCCAAGAATTTCGCAAGAAATTGTTGTGAGCTCTCTCCCTCATTAATTATTTAAGCCCTTGTAGCTCAGCCTGGATAGAGCAGCGGGGTCCTAACCCGAAGGTCGTAGGTTCAACTCCTATCAGGGGCATTTAATATAATTAGGGTTGAATCAAGG
>JAUSIT010000044.1 GCA_030647965.1 Nanobdellota archaeon
CCCTTGTTTTTAGGATGCTCAGAAATTAACGCAGTAAAGTTACGTCTACATCATAAATGATGCAGTTTAATTTCTGACATTAAAGACAATAAATCTATTTAAACAATTAAAGAGCAATTAAAATATGGAAACAAAAAGAACAATTGAAGAAAAAGTTGAATTCGGAGATTCTATAACTCTTGAAAAAGTCAAGGTTAATGAAAAAGATTATTTTTTACAAATTAATAATGCTCATGGAAATTTAGTATTTAATTTTTATGAAAAAAGACCATCAGAAGATGAAAGTCCTGATTATTCTATAATTATTGATGAAAAAGGAATTAGATTTCATCGACATGTTTATAGGCCACATCACGACCATGATGACGGTGAAGATTTGCAAGTTGTTACTGATTCAAAAGAAGTTAATGGAATACCTAATGGAACTTTAATATGGCATGATAGATTTCCATATGATGGAGAAGGCAGAGATTTCTTGAAAATTGAATTTGGTTCTGAAGAATCTGATTGTTAAAGAGATTAATCCTAATCGGAAAAATTATAAAATCAAAAGAGATATAATTTAATGATAAAAGAGGAACATGAATTAAAAGAATTCTTACAAAATATAAAAGAAGAAAATATATCTTTCAAAGAGCATTTTTATGATAAGAAAAAAGAGGATAGATTATATCTTGATGAAAAACTGATTATTAATAGTTTAAAAGATACAACTAATTTTCAAGGATTTCAAGGGCAGATTATTAATAATGAAGAAAGATACAGAATAGGTGTTAAATTAAGCAACAAGTATAGTTTAGTAATTATCTCTAAAATAGAAGGAAAAAATTTATATATCATAACCGCTTGGAAAACTAATAGAAAATGGCAAAAAGCAATACAGAAATAATCTATAATTTAGAAGAAGATATATTAAATTTATCTAGAGGAAAACCTAGCCAAGCTTCTCTTGAAATTGGTGATTTTATATTGGATATAGATTTTGATGGTTTTGTTTCGGCAATAGAAATATTAAATGCCAGCGAAAATCTTGGATTAAGCAAAGAAATTCTTGAAAACCTCTCTCAAGCAAAAATGGAAATTATTTACAAGCCAAATTATATATTTGTTATGCTTATTTTTAACCTAAAAGGAATTGAAAAAGAAATAAGAATACCCTTAACTGTTGATTTGGGCCATAAAGAAATAGAAAAACGGGAAGTTCTTTTTGTCAGATAAATTTAGAGCTAAAAAAGAATTACAAATTAATTAAATCTATCTTTTCAACAATTTTTCTTCTCAGATTATAACTATTAGCCCATTTTGCATAAGCATCCCAACCATGAAAGCACTCTAACATTTTTTCTTTAGAAATCTCTTCTCTTTTATATTTCTCAATTTTAATAAAAATCTTTCTGATATTCCTTTTTCTTAACAATTTAAAATGATAAAAATTTCTAAATCCTACAAAATCTATTCCATGAGAAAGAGGAATTATTTTTGATTTTTCTTTATGAAGTTCAAGTTTTAATTCTTGCTTTAAAAATTCATCAATCTTAATTTTCCATTCTTCTAATTGCTCTTTAGATTTATGCAAGATTACAAAATCATCAACATATCTTATATAATATTTTACTCTTAATTTATGTTTTACAAAATAATCCAATTCATTCAAATAGATATTAGCAAAAAACTGACTGGTTAAATTCCCAAGAGGCATTCCTTTGTCTGTTTTTTCTGATTGATAATTTTTAATAATTTGTTCAATTAACCAAAGAACTCGCTCATCACTAAGTTTCTTTTTTATTACTTTCAACAAAACCTCCCGACTTACTTCCTGAAAATAATGTTTAATATCTGCTTTTAAACAAAAGGCTTCAGATTTTAGATTATTAGTAACCTTTCTTTTAAATAAATCAAATCTATTTAAGGCAAATAGATTTCCTTTTCCTTTCCTATTTGCACAAGAATCATAAATAAAAGTTTTATCAAAAATTGGTTCAATAACTCTAACAAGAGCATGATGAACAATTCTGTCAATAAATGCAGATTTAGAGATTCTACGAGTTTTAGGGTCACGCAAAGTAAATGTTTTCAAGGGTTGAGGTTTATATGTCTGATTAAGTAATTCTTCTCTTAGTTTTAATAAATTTTCTTTAGTATTCTGTTCAAATTCAATTACATAAATCTTTTTTGTTTTGCCTTTTCTCGCTTCTCTCCAAGCATTAGCTAAATTATTTATTAAACAAATTTTATCATAAAGTTTATTGTATGTTTTCATTATTATAGTCCTAGTTTTGAACTATTCCGAGCTCAGAGTTAGTGTTAGAACGATCCCTATTGCAGTTAAGGTTAGCCCTATCGGAGTTAGCATTGAACCTCGAAACTCTGTAGCCAATTTACCAAACTTTCACTATTACTCCATATTTCGTTGCCAAGTAAGATATTTTATTTACTTAACACTTAACATTTCCCTTAGAAAAAATTAAGGCTACTTAATGTCGCAATTGAATTTCATGACTTAAAATAAACCTAAACAATGTGCTAATACGCTAAAAAATGCGTTGCATTTTTGGCGCCTAAAAAATCTCAATAGAAATTTTTAAGGAATTGGCGTGTAGTCCAATTATGCCCTTTTAAGGCATTAAACTAGGACAAAGACCATAAAAAGAATTAAATTAAAAACATTTGTATAACCTTTTATTTTATTAATCTCTAATCATTCAAATTTTTCCCGCGGTCGCTTCGCGACACGCACGTACCCCGAGCTCAGAGATAGTGACAGAACGACCCCTATAGCAGTAAAGGTCAGCCCAATCGGAGTTAGCATAGAACCACGAAACTCTTTCATCTCTTGGATACCAAAAATAAACATTACTTCCTTGAACATAATTTTGAGATGAAGATTTTATTGTAAATAAGCCTTGTTTGTTAATTGAATTTAAATCAGCATAACAATCTTCCATTAAACAATCTTCTAATTTCTCCGTATATTTTGGGATTAATTTTCCATTTTTTAATTCATGCATAGAATTTATAAAAAATTCTTTTTTTATCAATCCTTTTTTTTCAAATTGAGCATCAAGATATTCTCCTCTCCAAATTCCAATTTTGAAAATATCCTCTAAAATTGTTTGTGCTTCTGTTTTATTTTGATAATTTGTTTTTAGATAATCAACAAAAGACCAAAATTCAGGAATTGTTGGCATTCTTTCTCCATTATTTTGAAGTTGTTCATGGCAATCATCCCAACTTTTTCCGTGCAAGGTTCTTTCCTTTGCAACATAAAGATTTATTGAAGGAACATAAATAAATCCATCTTGAGGTTGAACATTTGGATTAATTATTGGTTTTGCAATTGGTTTAGTATAATCTTCACTCATAATTTTATCATAAGCTTCTCTAGTATTTACTCCGAAGATTGTGTCTGGAAGGATTATTTTGTTCATTTTATTCTCTTACAAATCTGTTGTAAGTTTGTTTAGTTATATCTACCATAAGTTTTGATAAATCTTGTCCCGAATTTACATAAAAAACAGGAAATCCCCATGATTTTAAATCATTGGAAAATTGGCTTTCAGAACCTATTTGAACATGGGCAAAATAATTTTTTTCTGCTAATGATTTAAAATCTCCTTTTTGAGAATTCCAATTTCCAACTTCTCCGTCTGAAAGGCTTAAAACAAAACTTTCTTTTCCTTCAAGAGCTTTTTTTAAAACTCCAGCATCTAAATTAGTATTTCCAAATTCAGGTGTAAGAGCCAATTTTCTAACCCTTTCTAAATCCATAAAGTTTCCTTCAGAATATCTTGTTCCTGATGAAAAAACAGAAAGTCCGTGCTGAATATATTGAGCAACACCTTGCTGTTGCAGGAAATTTTCAATTCCATAAAAGCCTAGCAAAGCATAATGGTATTTACTTTTATCCCCCCATGGAATAGAAATCTTAGAACCAGCATCAGAACTATTAATTCCTGATGCCATGCTTCCAGAATTATCTATCATTACCATTTTAAAATCAGGAAAACTTTTTCTCTGAACTTTTGACCTTGAGTTAATTGTCAGATATTCATTAGGATATGCAAAAGTCAATGAATTTCCCTCTGCAGACAAAACTAATTTTGAAGGTTTTATTCTTGTAATGTCATCTTTTTCATTATCAAATGCCCTGTAAGTTAAAGGGGATAATTGCAGATTTTGTTCTTTAGTCATTGTTTCAACTTTTACAGGAATATTTTTTGCAAGCTTTCTATAAAGAGAATCCAGATTATCATAGCTTGTTAAATTAATTGATGGTTTTTCTCCTGAAGAATATCTACCATAAGCAATTTGCTCATTTCCTTCTTTTGTTCCCATTTTTCTTTCAATTCCATTTCCAGAAGCAGGTTTTTTTTCCCCTTGAGCTCCTGAACTTGGATTAGAATAAGCTGAAAGTCTTTCTTGCGGGGGCTGTTCATCAAAAAGTTCAGACATATATTTTGCAAAAATAGAAGCCATTTTAGGCCAATTTTTAAAAACTCTGATATTTGTATTTGGAATAATATAATTTTCAAAGAAAATAGAAGTATCCTGAATGTTTCTATTTAAATTTAAATCCTTAACAATATTGCCAACAGCATTTTTTACTTTTTTATTTCTAGTAAAATGCCTTCTTAATAATTTAGAATCATGGATATCTCCAAACAAATGAAGATTTAATTTAACAAATGCTTCATATACCGGAGTATATCCTTTCTTTTTTGATTGTTCTTCACAAGCTAATCCTTCCCAATCCCAAAATAAAACTTGGCCAGAAAAATCTTTATTAAATTCTTTGCATCGTGGGTTAATTACCATATCTTCAAAAGCATTTGTTATATAATCTGCAAGGTGAGATTTACTTGAAGGAATAGATTGTTTAACTGCTTCTAAAATTTTATCATGATTGTAAAGATCATAAGGGCATCCTTTTCCAGAACCAACTGGAAGCTCCCAATGAGCCGGCTCGTGTAAAGCTCCGACATGCATAACCATTGTTTCAAGCCCGTCAACAATTCCTTTTTTTTCAGCATAAAGAATTTGATATTTATCTTGGATAGGATTAAAATCTTTTTTTACAGAAACTTGAATATCCCAATTTTGAGGATTAATACTTGCAGAAATATTATGCTCAGTCTCATCAAATTCTTGAATTTTAACTGCTCCCCCAAGTAAACCAACTTTTCTTTTCTGTTCATATAACTTTTGTGTTAATTTTTGAATGTTTGTCATGTTATTCTCCTAAATTTTTCCCGCGGTCGCTTCGCGACACGCACGTACCCCGAACTCAGAGTCAGTGATAGAACGATCCCTATTGCAGTAAAGGAAAGCCCTATCGGAGTTAGCACTGAACCTCGAAACTGCTTTATCTCTTGGATACCAAAAATAAGCATTGCTTCCTTCAATATAATTTTGAGATTGAGACTTTCTTGTTAGCAATCCTTGTTTGTTAATTGAATTTAAATCAGCATAACAATCTTCCATTAAACAATCTTCTAATTTCTCTGTATATTTTGGAATTAATTTTCCATTTTTTAATTCATGCATAGAATTTATAAAAAATTCTTTTTTTCTTTTTTCAAATTGAGCATCAAGATATTCTACCCTCCAAATTCCAATTTTGAAAATATCCTCTAAAATTGTTTGTGCTTCTATTCTATTTTGATAATTTGTTTTTAGATAATCAACAAAAGACCAAAATTCAGGAATTGTTGGCATTCTTTCTCCATTATTTTGAAGTTGTTCATGGCAATCATCCCAATTTTTTCCTAACAAACTTCTTTCTTTTGCAACATAAAGATCTATTGAAGGAACATAAATAAATCCATTTTGAGATTGAACATTTGGATTTATTTCTGGTTTTGCAACAGGTTTAGTATAATCTTCACTCATAATTTTATTATAAGCTTCTTCGGTATTTACTCCGAAAATTGTTTTTGGAAGGATTATTTTTGTCATTTTTTACCCCCTAAATTTTTTGCGGCCGCACCTTCGGTGCACGCACGTACCCCGAGCACAGAGTTAGAGTAAGAACGATCCCAACAGTCAAGGAAAGCCCTACCGGAGTAAGCAATGAACCCCGAAACTGAATTATTGTCTTTGTCTGGACAATGATAATATAAAT
>JAUSIT010000045.1 GCA_030647965.1 Nanobdellota archaeon
AACTCCTCAAGCAATAAGAATAAATACCGTCAGTAATGGAGTTCAAATAAGAACTTATGATGGCACTAATTATCCTTTATGTGGAATTGGTGCTTTAACTGGAGGTTTATGGTATCATTTAATTGTAGTTTATAATCATACACAACCATCTGGAACAATAAACGGATATTTGAATGGGGGAATATCAACTTGTTCAGTAAATGATACAACAATGTATTCAAATTTAAATTCAACAATAGGTTCATTAGGAATTGGAGGAAAAGTTGGAGGAGCTACTCCTTTCAACGGCTCCATCGACGACGTAATGATATTCAACAGGAGTTTAAGTGCAACAGAAAGAACACAAATCTACCAACGACAAAGTTCAGCATACACAAATATAACATACTCCCCTCCATCAAATATAACAGACAGCAAAGTATATGATATTTCAACAGACACAAGCTTTGTTTTTCCTTTTGTGAATTATCAGCAGGATGCTTATATGTTTAATACGCCGATATTGCTTGGGACGAGTGCGGTTCCGACTGGAATAACTTTAGGAACAGTTGATACTACTTATCCAATATTTAATGATATGAATATTTCTAATTCAACAACTTCTTTTTCAATAAGCGGGAGCAATAAAACAGGATTAGTAGGATGGTGGAAGTTTGATGTAAATTCAACTAATCAGACAGATTCAAGCGGTTTGGGAAATAATGGGGCTGTTAGTGGGGCTGTTTGGAATTCATCAGGGAAGATTGGCGGGGCGTATAAGTTTGATGGGGTGAATGATTATGTTGATATATCTAATGGAAATAATTTTGATTTTATAACTAATAATTTTACTATTTCAGTATGGGCTTTAAGAAAAGGAAACGGAACTGCTGGAGATGGCAGAATTGTTAATAAATTAAGAGGAAGTGGAATTTCTGCTTATTTTATTGGATTACCTGACACTGGTGGTGTTAGATATTTTATAAGTAATAACACTTCTGTTGATAGAACTTATAATATTACAATTTCAGGTAATCAATGGTATTATTATACTGTTACATTTTCAAAAAATGAAAATATGACTTTATTTATTAATGGAATTCAAAGTGATAGTATAAATATAAGTTCTGTGGGTAATTTATTATCATATACTTCTGCATATATTGGAGGTATTGCATCAGGTGGTAGTTTCAACGGCTCAATAGACGACGTTATGATATTCAACAGGAGTTTATCTGCAAGTGAAATATCATATTTATATCAGACAACAAATCCGACATTCCAGGAAAATGCAAATGTAACTCTTACAACAACTATAACAGATGCAGATACACCTGAAGATGCTCTTTATTATAGATGGTTAGTTGATGGTGTTGAGAGATTAGCCGGGCTTGGGCAAACAAGTTTTAATTATGTTTTTAATAACCAAAATCAGGCAGTAACATTATATGTAAATGATACACAAAATAATGTTTTATATCAGGAATGGAATGTCACAGAAGTTATGGTAGTTCCACAAATTAATTTCACATCTCCAACACCGGCAAATAATACAAACTTAAATGTAAATTCAATTTATGTTAATTATTCTGTGAATGACACAAATAAAGGTTATTCATTTATTAATTTTGACAGAAGCTTGGTTGGATGGTGGACTATGGATGATGTGAATGGCTCTGGTTCGCCATTAGATATAAGTGGTTATGGGAATAATGGAAGTGCATTAAACGGGGCGACACAGGTAAGTAATGGGAAGTTTGGAAAAGGGTTTGTGTTTGATGGTGTGAATGATTATGTTCAAATAGGAAATACTAATGCTGATCCTCTACTTCAAGTAAATAAGAATTTTACAATTTCTGCATGGGCTAATCAAAATGGAATAAATTCAGAAATTCAAACTGCAATATATGGAAGAATAAGTACTAGTTCTAGTTTTAAATATGCTTATGGTTTGGTAGTTGCAAATACTCTTGGAACAAATTATACTGCATTAATTGGAAATGGAACAAGTATAATTCAAGCAAATTGTCCAACCACTACAATAAGACAATGGAATTTTTATACTGCGGTATATAATGGAACAAGTATAATATGTTATTTAAATGGAATTGCAGGTTCTTCTCTTTCAATAACTTTGACTGGAAATTATCCTTCAAATGGAACAGGAACAATTAAGGATATTATTGGTGCAGGATATGGTGGTGGTCCAAATACAAATTTCAACGGCTCAATCGACGACGTAATGATATTTAATAGAAGTTTAAGTGCAGAAGAAATAACTGCTCTTTACAACGCAACACAAACATATCATAACTTTACTTCTCTTGCAGACGGAACACACACAATTACATCTTATGTTGTAGATATTGCAGGTAATAGAAACTGGACTGAGTTGAAAACTGTTAATACTGATATAACTTATCCAACAATTAATGTAACTTCGCCTTTGAATACTTCAAGTTATAATTCTTCGTCGGTGTTGTTTAATGTTAGTTCAAGTGAAGAAGGAACAGGAATGATTGTTCCTAATTTGGATAATAGTTTAGTAAGTTGGTGGAGAATGGACGATGTTAATGCAAGTGGAACAGGGGTTACAGATTATATGGGTATAAATAATGGTTCTGCTTTAGGCGGGGCGGTTCAAACTTCTGCAGGGAAGTTTGGAAAAGGATTCCAGTTTGATGGTGTGAATGATAAAATAAATACTGGAAGTGATATTATTGGAACAGGGGCAGATAGTGTTTGTGCTTGGATTTATCCTGTTGGATGGATTGGAGCTGGTGATTATGAAAGAATTGTTAATAATGGAAAATTTATATTTGGAATTACATCAAGCTTAACTGGTTCAGTAAACTTAACTGTTTTTTCTGGTGATAGTTCGACAACAGCTAAATCAAATTCAGCAGTAATAATATTAAATACTTGGCAACATGTTTGTGGAACAAGAAATTCAAGTGGAAGTGCTAATGTATATTTTAATGGTGCTTTAAGTGGAACAGCAAATCAAAATTCTGGAACTCCAATAAATGGAACAACAAATGTTGCTATTGGAGCTAATTATGCTGATAATACAAGAAATTTCAACGGCTCCATCGACGAAGTTATGATATTCAATAGAAGTTTATCTGCTTCTGAGATTGCATCTTTATACAATGCAACTAAATTGCAATTTACTCAAACAGGTTTAACAGACGGAAATCACACATTCAAGGCATATAGTTCTGATTTAACTGGAAATGTTGCAAATACAAGTTTGATAAATTTCGGAGTTGATACTCTTTTCCCAGTAATTAATTTCACATCTCCAACACCAGCAAATAATACATATCTAAATGTTAATTCAATTTATGTTAATTACAGCGTTAATGAAACAAACCCTGCATATTCATTTATTAATTTTGACAGGAGTTTAGTTGGATGGTGGACTATGGATGATGTGAACTCAAGTGGAAGTCCGTTGGATATAAGTGGTTATGGGAATAATGGTTCAGCTGTCGGCGGGGCAGTACAAACTTCTGCAGGGAAGTTTGGGAAGGGGTTTGTGTTTGATGGTGTGAATGATTATGTTGATGCTGGGAATGTAAAATTATTATCTAATAATGCCTTTACTATTTCAAGTTGGTTTAAAACTGGTTCTTCTGGTAATATTAAGATTTATTTTGAAGGAAATACAACAAGTGTGTCCCCTCTTGGGGGATTATCTTTAATTTCAGGTTCAGTAAGGGGCGAAATAAGAGATGATAATGCAGTAGGTGGTTCTAACTTTCTAGTATCTCCTTTATTATATAATGATAATAATTGGCATTATGCTGTCTTTGTTCAAAATTCAAAATCTAATCGTTCTCTTTATGTTGATGGCGTTCAAGTAGCTACAAATACAACTACTATTTCAACATTATCTTTAAGTACTTCCCATATCGGTGTTTTAGAAAGAAGTTCGAAATCAGATTATTTCAACGGCTCAATCGACGACGTCATGATATTCAACAGGAGTTTGAGTGCAGAAGAAATAACTGCATTATACAACGCAACACAAACATATCATAATTTTACATCTTTATCGGATGGGGCTCATACAATTACATCTTATGTTGTAGATAGTGCAGGTAATAGAAACTGGACTGAATTGAGGAGTGCAAATGTTGATACAACTGCCCCAGTAATTAATATAACCTATCCTATAAATAACACAAAATATAATAATATTCAATTAGGAATTAATTATACTGTTTCGGATTCTGGGGTAGGATTATCTTCATGCTGGTGGACAAATAATAGTGGAATTTCCAATCATACTTTAGCAAGTTGTGGAACAAATATCACTGGATTTAACTGGACAGAAGGAACGAATAATATTATAATTTATGCAAATGATAGTTTGAATAATTTAGGAAGTAATAGAAAAACTTTTATTTTGGATACAGTTAGTCCTATAATTGCTTGGTATAATCCTGCAAATGATAATTCTACAGCAGTAAAAACAAACTTTAATTTTAATGTGTCTGTTTCAGACACTAATTTATATCAAATTAATTTATCAGTAGAAAATTCTTCTGGAACATTGATTTATTCAAATTTCACAGATAATATAAATGGTTCTGCAATAACAATAAAATGGATTTCTGATTTATTTAATATTAGCGGCAGAAATGATGGAAATTATACTGTTTGCATTAATGCAACAGACTCACACACATTTGGAGATATAGGGGATTTAGCAAAAGGCAAAAAAGGAGAAACTGTTTTAATTTTTAATACTTCTCAATCTCCGGGGGTAAATATTTCTGCTTATTTTACAGAAAAGGGCGGGAAATTAACAGATACTCCTGGAACTTTTAAGAGCGATGTTGTTTTAATTGATAATTCTTATTACAAATTTAGTTATAATTTTACTGTAATAAAACCTCAATCTGTTTTAGTATTAAATATTTCTTCTCAAAATAAATTAGTTTATATGACTCCTTATTCTGGAGTTCAAGGACACTTTATTTTTGATAAAAAATATTATATTGATTTTGCAGATATTCCTTTAAATATGAACTTTTCTATTGTTAAAGAATCTGATTATAATTATGTAGTAAGAATCGGAGGAAGCACTGGATGGTTAGGAAATCAATTTGTAAATATAGACCCAGCTGTTGGAGGATTAAATAATATTCAGGAATGCAAGCAATTTTTATTAGACACTCTTGTTCCTACTATAACTCTAATCTCCCCAGTAAATAATTCTGGAGATAGTGATGGAAATATAACATTCAATTATAATGTTACAGATGCTAATTTAATTTTAAATTGCTCTTTAATCTTAAATGGGGTTGTAAATCAGACAAATGCAAGTATAACTAAAGATATTATACAAAATTTTACACTAGATAATTTTTCAGTTGGAAATTATAACTGGAGCATAAACTGTACAGATGGTTCAAATAATATTAATAATGCAGAAACAAGAGTTTTATCTGTTATTACTTCAAATGAGTTTTTAGGAGATACTACTGATTTATCTAGTGTAAATATCAGTAATATAACAAATTTAATTATTCACAATCCTGAATATGGGAAAATAAATTTTTCAGAGTCTGTTGATTTGTCTGCCGGAGGAGATATTAATTCTTATGTAAATATTAGTTTTAATAGAATTGAGATTAATTCAAGTGCTTTGCAAGCATTAAATAAAAGTGCAAGATTAACATTTTACAATTTAACATATTCAAATCCTCGTTTAGTAAAAGATGGTTCTGTATGTCCATCAACAATATGCACAAAAATAAGTTATTCTGGCAAGACTTTGATAGCAGATGTTAGTGGATTTAGTGTATATTCATTAGAAGAAACTCCAGTGGTTTCTACTCCTGCCAGTGAAACTTCTGGTGGTGGTGGCGGAGGCGGCGGTGGAGAAGCTCCAGTAACTTTAAGTGTTGATAAATTTGCTAATATTGAAATAGTTCCTGAATCATTTAATCTTTATGCAACAGAAGGAATAGATAGTTTTGGAAAACTTTCTCTTAATAATCATGGAAATAATAGCATTAGCATTGGATTTACAACAACTAATTTAGATAATTTTATTTCTTTTGAAGATAATCTAATTACATTAAATGCAGGAGAAAATAAAATTATTAAATTTAATATAATTACTCCAAAAGAGCCAGGATTATATATTGGAAAATTTATTTTGAATATTGGCTCCCAAATAAAAGAAATACCATTTGCTTTAAATGTAAAAACCAAGGGAAGTTTGTTTGATATTGCTGTGAATATTCCTGAAGAAAGTTTAGTTATAAAACCCGGCAATAAGTTATCTGCGCAAATAAATTTGATTCAGATGGGAGAAAAAATCAAAGGAGATGTTACTATGAAATATGTTATAAAAGACTTTAATGGAAAGAGCTATTTAGAGCAAAGTGAAACAATTGCAGTTGTTGACCAGAAAACAATCATAAAAGAATTTAATACTCAAAATCTTCCTGTGGGAGATTATATTCTAGGCGCAGAGATTATATATTCTGGAGGGATTGCTACTGCAAGCTCGCAGTTTAAGATTTCAGAAATTAAAATTACAACACCTTCAAATGTAATGATGATAACTGTTACTTTAGTAAGTATAATCATATTTGTTTTTCTTTTATTCTTAGTAAAGAAATTTCATAAAAGGCAACCTGAGAAATTTCAGTCTTTTAAAATCCGACGTGGCAAGTTGTGAGAAAAACTTTTGCTCTTACAATAGGAACGCAAAAAGATAAGAGTAAAAGTTTTTGTATTAAACCTAGATTTTAATACACGTAAAAATCTCCACAATTTATTGTAGAATCTAAGGTGTAGATTTTTCCGGTTCTCACAAAACCGCGAACAAAAAAACTTATTAGGGTTTTGTGATAATCAAAAGATATAAAAGAGTTAAATAATTTAAATATATAAGAGGAAAATAAAGGGGGAAGATGAAAAAAATAACAAAGATTGCTTTGGCATTATTTATAATTATCCTAATAATTGCATTTTTAATTAGTTATTTTAATTTTTTCAAACCTCAAATTTCTTTCAAGGTTAATAATGCAGTTATTCAAGTTGTAATAAATGAAGGAGAATCATTTACAAATAATTTTAAGATAACCAGTCTGGGAGACAATCAGAATTTTAAGCTGACCACAAAAGGACTTGATGGTCTTATAAGCCTTAGTGAAGAAAATTTTAAATTAGAAAAAAATGAAGAAAAGACAATTAATATAACTTTTAATGATAGCAGCTTTAAATATAATCCTGGAATTTATTTAGGAAAATTGATAATTGGAGATAATAAAAAAGAGATTCCGATTATTATTGAAATAAAGACAGAAAAAGTATTTTTTGTTACACGTCTCCAGGTTAATTCTGGATTAAAGAGTGTTAATTCTGGAGATAATATTGTTGTTCCAATTAAAATAATTAATATGGTAGATTCAAGCAATTATAACCTAAAATTAGATTATTTTATTAAAAATCTTGAAGGGGAAAGTATTTTTTCAGACTCAGAAATTGTTTCTGTAAACACAGAAACACAGATAACAAAAACTATTACTCTTCCAGAAGATATTAATTCCGGAAATTATGTTTTTGGAGTAGTTTCCAGTTTAACCAGCGATCCTATTAATTATGTATATACTTCAAGTTATTTATTTAATGTTGAGAAAAAGCCTTTTATTAAAGACAGTGATTATTTTATAGTATTTTTTTCTTCAGTGATAGTTCTTATTCTTTTTGGTATATTATTCTTAGTATTTTATTTAGTGCATGAAAGAGACAAACTTTATTCTACCTTGAAAAAACAGCAGAAAGATGAAATAGAATTATATAAGAGAAAAATTGAGGATAAAATGAAATCTTCAATTAAAAAAGCAAAGCCAAAAGAGAAAAAAGTTATTATTAGAAAATTCAAAATTATTAAAAAAGGCTTGATAAGAAAAGTTAAGAATAAGCATAAATTTCAGCTAAAAGAGTTTAAGAATTTAAAAAAGAAGAAAAAGAAAACTGAAATTCAGAAAAAAATGAGTGAATGGAAAAATCAGGGATTTAACATGGCTGAACTTCACAAGGAAATTAAAAATCTGCCTAAAGGGGGGATTAACAAAGAGATGAATAATTTTAAAAAGCAGGGATTTGACACTTCATTTTTGAAGAAATAATCTGTTATTGGATAGTATTATATCGGATATTATTTTGAATAGAACGAAAAAGATAAATATAAAAAGAGAAAATCCTAATTAAATACACGTAAAAATATTCACAATTTATTGGGGTGTAGATTTTTCCGGTTCTCACAAAACCACGAACAAACTCCACCTTTTAAGATGAAGTATAAAACCCATCAGAGTTTTGTGATTTAAGAAATGGCTAAAAAAAAGAGATTGGAAAAGAAGGTGAAAAAGCTTAAAAAGAAATATGTAAAAACTTCCCCAAATATAAGCAAGAAAGATTTTGAAACATTCAGTTTTGGAGTTCAAAGGCTAAAAGAACTTGAAAAGGAGATTAATTCTTTGAAATCTGCGCAGGATTTTCCAGTTGAAACTGCGTCTATTAGGGCTAAATTAAAAAATGTATCTCAAATCCCCCTAATTGAAAAAGAGATAAAAAATTTAAAGCTTAAAATTAAAGGAAAATATCAACCTAAGAAAAAACATAGTACTTCTAATTTTAAAAAAGATATTAATAAAATAAAAGATGATATTGAAGATATACCTGAACTTAAAAGGCAGATTAGAAGAATTGATGAAAAAATAGATAATAAAGATGATTTACCTAATATAAAAAGAGAAATAAAAAAATTAGATGATAAATTTGGCAGCAAGGAAGACATAAATGAAATAAAAGAACGTATGCCAGATATTAAATATGAAATTAAAAAGCTTGACGAAAAACTTCAAAAAATTAATGAGAAAAAAAAGGAAAAAATAGGCAAAATTGATTCTGGGGTAAGTGTTGTTGTAGATACTGATTTTAACAGCTTTTTAAATGAACTGAAAATTGCTTTATCTGAAAGGCTTAAGAAAAAAGAAAAGGAAAAAGATGATATTTTAAGAAAAGATCTTGAGAAAAGAGAGCAAAAATTCAGAGAAAAATATATTGATTTAGTAAATGAATTTAATAAAATGAAAAAACAGGCCGAAGATGAATATTCCCAAAAATATCAAAACAAAGTTAAGTCAGATTTGAAAAAAGAAATTTCTGAAAAATTTGAAGAAAAATTAAATGAACTATTAAACAAAGAAAAGCTTGAAATTGGGAGAAAATATAGGGAAGAATTGAAAAAACATGCTGATGAGCATTTAAGAAAACAGGAACATGATCTAATAATAAAATATAAAGAAGAAGTGCAAAAAAATGAAGAAGAGGTTCATAAAAAGATGCAAATAAATGAGTCCAGAACCGAGGTGGAAATCCAAAAAAGCAGGAAAAACATTGAAAAAATAAAACAAGAACTGACCGAATCTTCTAATAAAAAACTTGCAGTAGAACTTGCTGAAAGAGAAAGAATTCTTCGTGATGAATTAAAGAAAAGATTGGATACAGAATATAAAAAAGAGGCACAGAAAAATAAAAATAAAACTGAGAAAGCGATAAAATTAGATAAAAATAAAACTGAAAAAACAATAGACTTGGATAAAAATAAAACTGAAAGAATCATAGAACAAAATAAAAATAAAACTGCAAAAGAAAGAGCATTAAATGAAACTAAAACTACCCAAGAGATAGAAAAAGCCAAGAAAGATGTTGAAAAAATCAAAGAAAAATTAACAGAAGATTCTCATAAAAAACTTGCAATAGAGCTTGCTGAAAAAGAAAGAGAACTTAGGGATGAGTTAAGAAAAGAATATGATTTAAGGTTGAATAAGAAAATGCAAGAGCATGAGGCAAATATTCGAAAGAAAAAACTTGAGCTAGAAATGGAAATGCAGAAGAATGAAGAAAACATCAGAAAGAAAAAACTTGAGCTAGAAATGGAAATGCAGAAAAAGATAAAACAGATATTGAAATAGTTCTTTGCAATTAAAGATATTTTTATTAAGGGGTTGAATAGTTTTTTTAATCACTTCTTTCTTCTAAATCTGAAGGCTCTTCAAAATTTGAGAGAATATTTTCTTTTGGCTGAACTAATATTTCTTCTTGTTCAGAATATGGCCTACCATGTTCATCATAGTTTGCTTGTCTGGTTACTCTATCTTTTACGATAAGTCTGTATAAATTTTCTGATAACATAAATATTTTATTTTATTTAGGTTTTTATAGTTTTATCTTCTTGAATTAAGCATGCGATTAGCAACATAATTGTAATCGTAACATTTTTAAAACACTTGTTCTTATATTATTACATATGTACTAAAAATGTTACACATTAAAGATAATAAGAAAAAAATATTGGAGATCTTTTTTGATTTTCCAATGGAAAGCTTTTATTTAAGGCAGATAAGCAGGAAAGCAGGAATAGCTGTGACTTCTACAAAAACTTATTTAGATGAATTATTGAAGGAAGGTCTTATTATTAAAATAAATGAAGGTATTTATCCTTCTTTTAAGGCAAATCGAGATAATAATTTATTTAAGTTTTATAAGAAGCTGAATATTGTTGAGAGAATTGAAGTTTCTGGATTAATTGATTATTTAAGTGATAGTTGCCTTCCTAATTCTATAATTTTATTTGGCTCTGCATCAAAAGGAGAGGATATTAAAAATAGTGATATTGACTTATTTGTTCAATCCAAAGAAAAAAAGTTAAATCTTGAAAAATATGAAAAGTTATTAAATAGAAAGATAAATTTATTTTTTGAACCTAATTTTTTCAGATTGAATAAAGAGTTAAAGAATAATATTTTAAATGGAATTAAATTAAAAGGTTATATTGAGGTATTTGATGGAACTAATAAAAATAACTCCTGATAAAAAACGAGCAAAATCTATCTTAAATATGGTTTTGCTTATTGAAGAAAGAATAAAAAATGAAAATAAAGTTAAATTTGTTTCTTTAATAATATGCGATTATTATGAAATAATCAAAGAATTAATAACTGCAATATTATTAATTGATGGATATAAAACATTAAGTCATAAAGATTTAATTGATTATTTAAGTGAAAATTATAAAGAATTTAGTGAACAAGAAATCGATTTAATAGACAATTTAAGAATATTCAGAAATAGAATAAGTTATGAGGGATTTGAGATAGATAAAGATTACTTAGCAAGAAATGAGAATAGCTTTATGCAAATAATTAAAAAATTAAAAGAATTAGTTTTGAGGAAGATAAAAGGGTAAAAATAAAAAAAGATGGTTAAAACAGAAGATATCTTAAATAAGTATGGTGCTAGGATTGAAAGAGAGATGAAAGGAGCTCCAGAGCCAAATATAAAACAATTTAGCAGTTCTTATGTAAAATTCAGGCAGGAGATGACTCCAACTTTTACAGCGTATGAAAAATGGTGCAAGGTTTTAGGAAATATTTTCAAAGTTAATGTTTCACAAAAAGATAAAATTAAACTTGAAAAAAATATTTCAATTGCACATTTGGATTTAACTTCTTCTGAAGTTTTTGTTTTTTCAATTGTTGTTTTATTTTTAAGTTTTTTTGGAGGATTATTATTTTTTGTAGCACTTTACTGGCTTACAAATTCTTTTTCATTTATGTTTTTGTTTTTAGTTTTGCTTGTTTCAATGTTTTTATTTTATTTTTCTTATACCATGCCTCAAAGATTAGCTTTGCAGTGGAGATTAAAAGCATCGTCTCAAATGGTTCCTGCAATTTTATATATTATTATTTATATGAAACATACAAGCAATCTTGAAAAAGCAATTGCATTTGCTGCAGAACATTTACAACCTCCATTATCTATGGATTTTAGAAAAATATTTTGGGATGTTGAAGTTGGAAAATTTTCTAAAATAAAAGATAGCATTGATAATTATCTTTTAACTTGGAGAGATTATAGTGTGGAGTTTGTTGAATCATTTCATTTAATTGAAAGTTCATTATATGAACCTGCTGAACAAAGAAGGGTTGAAATTTTGGAAAAAGCATTACAGGTGATTCTTGATGGAGTTTATGATAAAATGTTAAAGTATACTCATGATGTTAAAAGTCCTTTAACAAATATTTATATGTTGGGAATTGTTTTGCCAACTTTATCTCTTGCAATTTTACCTCTTGCTTCTACAATGCTTCAAGGAGCAATACAATGGTATCATATTCTTTTAATATATAATTTGATAATTCCATTTTTTGTTTTTTATTTAACTGAAAATGTTATTGTTTCAAGGCCAGGAGGTTATGGCGAATCAAGTCTTCTTGAATTAAATCCTCTTTATTATAAATATAAAAGTACAAAACCTTATTGGATTGCTTTTTTAGTTTCATTTCCTTTATTTTTAATTGGATTAATTCCTTTTTTATTAAGATATACTGATTTAAATCTTATTTTTGGATTTCAAAGAGATTATACTTGGAGCCAGTTAGGTCTTGGATTTTTAGGAAATTCTGGAATTTTTGGAATTGTTGAAAATAATGGGGTTATTGCAGGGCCTTTTGGAGCTGTTTCTTTAATACTATCTTTGTTTATTCCTCTTTCAATTGCAGTTATGTTTATTGTGGCATTTGATTTAAGGACAAAAGAATTAATAAAAGAAAGAGAAAAATCAAAAGAAGTTGAACAAGAATTTGTTTCATCATTATTTCAATTAGGAAATAGGATTGGGGATGGATTGCCTGCTGAAATTGCATTTGCTAAAGTTGCAGAATCTACAAAAGGAACTTCAACAGAAGGATTTTTTAAAATTGTAAATCAAAATATTCAACAATTAGGGATGAGCTTAAATGAAGCTTTGTTTAATCCAAAAAGAGGAGCAATTGTATTTTATCCTTCTGAAATAATTGTTACTTCTATGAGAATTTTAATTGAATCTGTAAAAAAAGGATTAAATGTTGCTGCAAGAAGCTTGATGTCTATTTCAGAATATGTAAAAAATATTAAGAAAATTAATGATAGATTAAATGATTTGCTTGCAGATATTATTTCTGATATGAAATCAAATATGGTTTTTTTAGCACCTTTACTTTCTGGAATTGTTGTTGGATTATCTGGAATGATTGCTGCTATTTTAAGCAACCTTGCTGAAACTTTTAAATCAGGAGCTTTGGCAGGACAAACAGATGAACTTACAGGTACTGGGGGGATTGAAGGATTATTAAGTTTATTTGATATAAATGTAATGATTCCTACTTACTGGCTTCAGATTGTTATTGGATTATATTTAATTGAAATTGTTTTTATATTGACTATGACTTTAGTTGCAATTAAATCAGGCAGAGATAATCTACAAACAACCTCTGAAATAGGAAAGAATTTGAAAACTGCTATGATTTTCTATGTGGTTGTTTCTTTGGCTGCAACTATTGGATTGTTCTTATTAGGAAGTGTTGCCTTGAAGGGGTTGGTTGGGTAAAGTTAAGTAAACAGGTGAAATTTACATTTACTGATTATTACACTTCGTGAAAATATTAGGTCGATTGGCATCTCCCATTGATTAGTTAATTAATTGTCATTATTGCTAGACAATCCGCTTATAATTGCTTATTAAGCAAACTATCTCAACGCACTTGTATGTTAATTTTGATAGTTTACTTTACAATAGGATAAGTTTTATTAAGTATTATTTATTTTATCTGATATGAATAAAAAAGGGATTGAGATGGAAACACTTGCATACTGGATTATTGCAATTGTTATTCTTGCTGTAATTGTTATGGGCTATTTGATTTTAAAGAGTAAAGATATTTCTGCAATTACTTATATAAAAAATCTATTTAGGTTTGGTGGTTAAATGTTAAATAAAAGAGCTGAAGAAAGTACTGCAATAAATAAAATAATAACTGTTATAATTGTCTTAATTGTTATTACTCTTGTTTTATTTTTAATTTTTAGGGTTGAAGTTTTAGCTTATTTTAAAAATTTACCTGGATTTAATGAAGCAAATACAGATGTTGATGTAAGTAATTTAAGAGATATTGTTGCAAAAGACCCGTGCCCTGTTATGATTGGAAAAATAATTACAGGTAATAAAATTTCTTTTTGTAAAGATAATATTAAATGTGCAAGTAATAATATGTTGGAATCTAATTTAAAGTATGATGGTAATAAGAAGGTAATCAGGATAGATAAGAAATTCCAATTTGATGAAACTGTTGGTCAGGTTGTTGATAATAAAATTAGTATTAGTAGTTTTGATAGTGATTTTTTAACTAAATTAAATAATGCTTATTTTTTTAATAGCAATACTATATGCAAACAAGATGAAACTACAAAGTAAAAAAGCAATAATTTTGCCAGAAACAATGAAAATAATTCTTGCAGTTATGGGGATTGTTATTTTAATTATTTTAGGCGTAAAGCTTTATGGAATTTTTTTTGTGCAAGATATTGAAGGACAAAAAGCAGCTGCTAATTTAGATAAAATAAGTAATTTAGTTGCTGATTTAAAAGAAGGAAGTTCAACAATTTATCTTTATGAAAGCCCTAAAAATTGGTATTTAAAAAATTTTAGTGGTCCAAATAGATATTTATCTAGCTGCGGGTTTTCTTCTAAAGGGTGCTTGTGTTTATGTGATTCTATTGATTGCGATAAATCAATGAAATGCAAGGATTTTGATATAGATGTTAGTGTTGAGGATAAAATTACTGAAAACATTGCTGTACGAACAGGGCAGTATAGTGGCTCTTCAACAGAAATAGATTATGAGAATACTATTCAAATAACAAAAATTGAAAATATTAAAATAACTAAACAAAATAATGAAATAAAAATCAGTTTAGCAATACCTGAAAAATGAACAAAAAAGCAGATACAGAAGAAATAATTAAGATTGTTATGTTGGCAATATTATTTGGAGTATTGCTTTTTGGGGTTTATTATTTAGTTAAATTTTTAACTTCAATGTAAAAAATTAAAAACTTAGATAAATGGTTTATAACATGAAAAAAAGAGCTGAATTAACATCTACACAACTGGTTACAATAATTTTATTATTAATGGGTTTTGCAATTTTAGTATTTGTATTTTTTAGTTTTGATTGGAATTTAAATAGTAAAAAACAGGTTTGTCATGAATCTGTTGTTTATAGGGGAATAATTCCTGGCATTGCAGGAGCAAAAACTTTAATGCCTTTAAAATGCGAAACAGAAAAAGTATGCATTACTTCTGGATTAATTGGGGGCAAATGCACAGATGAGTTTGATATTGCTAGTGGAGTTACAAAAGTAAAAGTAAGTAATCCTACTCAAATAGAAAAAGCAATTGCAGAAAATTTTGTAGATTGTTGGAGTATGATGGGAAAAGGAAAATTAAGTTTATTTCAACAATACTGGGCTGAAACTTATGGGCTTGGGGGAGTATATCCTACTTGTGTGGTATGTTCAAGAATTGCTTTTGATTCAAAAAAATTAGAAGAAGCAGGAATAACTAATGATGATTTAGCAAAAATTGATGTAATGGGATATATGAGAACTCATTTAATTCCTGGGGGAAGTATAACTTATTATGATTATTTACTTAATGGCTCTGCTGATATGAGTGAAGAGATGTTTACGCCATTAATTGTGCCTGCTGATAGTCCTCAGAGTTTAGAAGCAGAAAGTAAACTTGGAATTGATAGAAGTGAAATTGATTTAAATGGTGAGAGTATTCAAGAGATCGTAGAAGATAAGCCAGGTAGTCAAATTGCAATTGTCTTTATGCAAATATCTGCTCCTTCTCAGGGAGATGTTTTAAAAAATGTGCTTAGTGCCGCAGGAGCTGTTGCTGGGATTAGTTTTTATAATAAACCAGGTTCTTTTATTGGAAGAGCAACTATACCTAATCCAAAAGGAGTTTTTAATGAAAAAGCATTAAGAATGATTAATCCTACTACTGGTAGATTTATTTCTTCAACAGTAAAAGTTTTTAAGATTGGGGCTCTTACAAAAATTTTATTTTTTGGCACACTTGCTGCAGTTACAGGTAGTCAGGCAGTAACTGCTTATAATAGAGCAGTAAGTGCTGGATATTGTGGAGATGTTTCAACAGGAAGTGAAGCAAGAGATGGATGTTCTGTTGTAAGAATAATGAATTATAATGAAGAAGACCTTTCAAGATATTGTTCTGTTATTGAGAGTAGTTGATGAATGGACTGAATTATAGCACTTCGTTTTGATATTAAGTCGTCTAGCGACTCCTAATGATTTATTAATTATAAAGAAGTCTACTTGTCTTTAGATTAGAGTAGAACCATCTAATCAATCTCAATCTTTATCTAATTAGTATTTCTATGGCAAAAAGTTTCACTCTTTTATTTTATGTTACTTGTTGCAAGAGCAAAACTTTTTCATTACTTAATTGCAATCTCTGCTAAGAGATTTCATAAATCTTGCGAAAGCATTATTTATAATCTTTTTAAGGTTAAATTTATAATCTCTTTTGTTTTCTTTTCTTTATGTTAAACAAAAGGGCTGAATCAAGTGATAATATTGTTCTTGAAACGACTATATTTATTATTTTAAATTTAGTATTTTTTGCTGCAATGCTTTATTTTGTAAATAGTTCTGCACAAAAGGCTTTTGTTTATGAGCAAACATATTCAAAAGAAATTGCATTGTTAATAGATAGTGCTAATCCAGATATGGCTATTTCTTTAGATATTTCAAAATTAGTTTCAATTGCTGAAAAAAATAATGTTGATAAAAATAAAATTGTAAGAATAGATGAAAAAGAAAATAAAATAACAGTAAGTTTGAATACGCGTAGTGGATATAGCTATACTTATTTTTCAGATTATAATGTTTTAACTTCTGTTTCAAGCGATAATATGCTAATAATTAAAATCAAAAATAAGGAGCCATTAGCATGAGCTTAGTTTCGAATAAAAAAGCAGAAATACTTTCAATATGGTGGATGTTAGTATTGACAATTATTGGATTGGGTATTGTTTTAGGAGTTTTGATTTATTCTGGTTCTGGAATTGACATAAGAAAGATTGAATCACAAACACTATCTGATAAAATTTTATTTTGTCTTTCTGATAATGGAAATCTAAATGTTAAAGTTTTACAAGATAATTTTGATATTTATTCTGAATGTGGATTAAATAAAGATATTTTTGATAGTTCTGGAAAGTATTATTTTAATATTAAAATTTATGATTCTACAAAAAAATTAGTAAAAGAAATTTCTGCTGGAAATCCTTCTTTTAATAAAGATTGTGCAATTGAACAAGAAATAACTGCTGATAAATATCCTAAGTGTTCTGAAATCAGTGAACAGCCAAATTATAATAACGAGGCTGTTAGTTTGATTATTTTAGCAGGAGTAAATCAAAAAGAAAAAAAGGAGAGTTTTAGTTAAATGATTGAATATAAAAAAGCACAGATTGGAAAGACAATGACTTGGTTTGTTGCATTTATTATTATAATTTTTATTATGCTTTTATTTATTTCTGCAAGCCTTATTTTTTCAAATAAAAATAAAATTTTAACTTCAAGCTCAAACTCAGAAGTATTAAAAAATCAAATAGAATTAAATAATTTTCTAAATAAACAAGTTCAAATTGAAACAGAAAAATTAACTATTTATGATTTAATTATTAAATCAAATGAAAATTCTAAATATTCTTCTAAATTAAATGAAGAAGCTGCTTTATTTGTAAAAAATTTAAATTCAGATTGTTATGTTTTTATTTTAAATGATAGAAGATATGCAGATATTTCTAAATCAGATAATCTTTATGCAGTAAGCAATACTTTAAGCTATCAAGATATTTTGCTTGATACTCAAGGTATTAAAATGATTTTGCTTAGTGGTGATGGAAAAGATACAAAAAAAATTGAAATTAAATTTTATGCGGGAGGGTGTTGATGATAAGCAATAAACGAGCAGATATTGCAATAGTCCTAATTGTATTTTTAACTTTATTTTTAACTATAACTGCATTATTTATTTTTAGCACTAATTCAAATAACTTAAAGTTAAGCATTGCTGATTCTTCTGCACTAAATAGTGTTCATGCAAAAAAATTGCAAGTTAATTATTATATTCAACAAATGGTTGATAGTTCTGCAAAAGCAACTCAATATAAAACAGATGTTAAAACTGCGTTTATCATTGAATTGAAAAATGAAATTGAAAAATATCAAGAAGCTGATAAAAGTAATGCAGATTCTTTGTTTTTAGAATTTAATCAATTAAAAGAGCAGATTAATGAAAATAATATTAATTTAACCGATGAAAGCATTAGTATAAACTTTAATATTGCTTTAAATGATGAAGTTAAGATAAAAAATTCAAAACCAATGCTTATTTCGTATTCTTATGTTAAGACTTTTGTTTCGAATTTTTAAGAAATTTTTTTAATTAAATGTTCTGTTAGTTTGCATAGAATGTTGCTGATGCAAGGATAAATGGATTTGCCTCGCGGCAAATTCGATTAATTAATCTTGTAAAATTTCTAATAGGATTTTTGTTAATAAAAGTCAGGAGCCGCTAGAAAAAGTTTTGCTCTTTTTATGTCAAGAACCCTCGGAATAAATTCCGGGGCGTGTCTCGGGTTCTTGAGCACCCTAAAAATTGTTTTTTCTTACTCGCGAACTAAAGTAGGGAGTTTGCGAAAAACAATTTTTTTGGTATCAAAAAATCAATAATAAAAAGTCAAAGAGTAAAACTTTTTGACGACTTAGTATCCTCACGAAGTGTAAATTTAGCACTTAGAAATGTTTTTAAATGCTAATGATTATAAGATAATATAATGGAAAAAGGGATGAATAAAAGGGGAGTAATTGATCCAATAAATTTGATTATGGCTTCTATTGCTATATTGGGGGCAGTATTAATTTTAATTGGTAGGGGCGATTATGGTTTAATAGCATTAATAATTGCAACATTATTTGAGGCAATGGGAAGAGTATTAAAATGATTGAGACAACAAATTTAATTTTTGGAATATTTCTTATTTTTTTAAATTTAATTCCGTTTTTTACAAAAGAAAAGTATTTAAAAGTTACAATACCATTATCTTTATTGATAGGAGCAATAAAGGTTTTATTTTTATAAAATGAATAAAAAAGCACAAGAGGGAATGGGTATTGGTACTATTATAATTATTATAATTGGCCTTGTTGTTCTTGCTTTGATTGTTTTTGGTTTTGTAATGGGTTGGACTAATCTTTTTGATAAACTATCTAATCTTGGCGGAGGAGCATCTAATGTTGATACTATTGTTCAAAGTTGTAATATTGCATGTTCTACAGCTTCTGTTAATGATTGGTGTACTCTTCAGAGAAATGTAAAATTTGATAAAAGTCCTTCAGAAACAACAACTTGTGTAGCATTATCAACTAATCCAAAAGTAAAGGGTTTAAGTTGTGCTAGTATTCCTGCTTGCTGAAAGATTTAAATATATAATTCTTTTTATTTTATTATTCATATTGAGGTGTAAAATGAGTTTTGATTATGCATGCAGTGAAAAAAGAAAAACAAAAAAAGATTTGAGAAAAAAAAGAAAGAATAGGGCGTATAAGCATGGTGGGCAACTTAGGTCAATAAATATAGATAAGGCTAAGTAATATGTTTCAATTTTTATTTTATTTGTTTTTAATAGGAGTTTGTATTGCTAGTTTTCAGGACTTACAAAGAAGAGAGGTTGATAACTGGCTTAATCTTTTTTTAATTATTTCAAGTTTAGGATTTATTTTTATTAGTAGTATTTTTTTAAGGACTAGTAATTTAATTTTTTTTGCAAGTTGTTCTATGATAATTATGTTTATACTTGCTAATCTTTTTTATTATGGAAGAGTTTTTGCTGGGGGAGATGCTAAATTGCTTTTTTCTATGTTCGTTCTTTTTACTGGTTTGAGTTTTTATGAAACTTTTGTTAATATACTTCTTTTTTTAGGTTTTTTGTTAATTTCTGGTTCTATATGGGGGGTTGGATTTTCATTGTATTTATTTTTTAAAAATCCAAGAAATATAAAATTGCAATTTAATAAAGAAATTGACAATTCTTATGCAGAATATTTTTTAGGAGCAGGAGCTTTTTGCATTGTTCTAAGTTTTTTTAATATAATGTTTTTGTTTTTTTCAATGCTTTTCTTTATTTTTCCCTTGTTGTTTGCATTTGCAAGAGCTGTTGAAAAAACTTCTATGACTAAATCAATAAATGCTAGAGATTTAAGAGAGGGTGATTGGCTTGTTAATCCTATAAAAATGAAGAATAAGACTATTATTCCTAATTGGGAGGGATTAAGAAATAGTGATTTAGTTTTATTAAGAAAGTTAAATAAAAAAGTTATGATAAAAGAAGGAATACCTTTTGTACCTTCATTTTTAATTGCACTATTGCTTTATGTTTTATTTAGAAATGATTTGTATATGTTGCTGTTTAATATTTTTTAAGGAATTCTTGGTTTTAACTTTGGTAATTTTACTTCAACTTTTTCTTCATTTTTTGTTTCTATTTTTTCTTCTTTTTTAACTGGTTTTTCAGTTTTTTCCAGTATTATCTTTTGAAGTTTTGCTAGTTCTTCATCAGAGGCTTTTTTTCTTTCTTTTTCATCCCCATAAATTGGAATAACTTCAACAACACCATGTTCTAAAACTTCATTTTTATTTATCTTAAATGTTTTTGGAGAGAATTTTTCTTTTAGATTTTCAACAACTTTTTCTGCTAATTCAAAAGAAGATTCTGGCAAATCTTTTAGTTTAACATGTTTTTTTGGAATAACTAAAGAA
The DNA here is from genome assembly GCA_030647965.1 of Nanobdellota archaeon. Classification (GTDB taxonomy): domain Archaea; phylum Nanobdellota; class Nanobdellia; order Pacearchaeales; family GW2011-AR1; genus JAUSIT01. Next base: position 20,753 of record JAUSIT010000045.1, read on the forward strand.
TGACCTTTACTTAGTGGATTAATGTCAAGGATCGCGATATTTTCAGAATTTTCTGCGATTTTATAGGACTTTATTTTTCCTTCTGTGATTAAGCAGAAAAGGCATTGTTTTTTGCCGTCTTGTCCTTCGTTTCCTTCTGCGCCTTCTGAAAGCAATTCATTTTGTTTTAAAAATTCTTCAAATTCTTCATTTGACATTGCAAGAATTTTATCTTTTATTTCAAATCTTTGGTCTTCTGGAAAGTTTTCTAATTGGCTTAAAAGATTGTCTTTAATACTGTCTATTTGTTCTTGATTCATATTAGAAATAAGAAATAAGGGTTTTTAATAATTATTAAGATATTATTTTTAAATTATTTAACTAATATTCAACTTCGTTGAAATAATTTGCTTTAATAAGCAAAAATTGATGGAATTGTCTGGCGACAATTACGATTTATTAATTAATAGTAGGAGCTGCTAAAAAAAGTTTTGCTCTTTTTATATCAAAAGAACAATAATAAAAAGTCAAAGAGTAAAACTTTTTCGACTTAGTATAAAAACGAAGTGCAATAATTCATAAGTATAACTCCTCAATTATTTAACTTGAACTTTATCCTAAAGCTCTTCTGTAATCTATTATACTTACTGAAGAAACACCAGGTAATTCTGAGAATATTTGTTCAACAAGATCTGTGCTTTTTGCTTCAGGCCATGCAAGTGTTGCAATTAGTGCTTTTAATCCAAATGCAATTGGCTCTTCAACATAAGAACTTAGAACTCCGCCTTCTGCTGTTATTTTTTTAGTAGCTTCTTCTTTTATTTTATTTAAATCTATATCTAATCCTTCTGGCATTATTTTTATTTTTATTGCTGCTGTTGCCATTGTATTGTTTTATGGGCCAGAATAGCTACATTTACATTTATAATCAATAGAGAGAGCTCTGCATTTTTCACATCTATATGTTTCTTTTTTACATTCTGGGCAGTTAAATTTTATGCCTTTTATTGATTCTTTTTTACAACTTATGCATTCCATATAAAGACAACCAAAGGTTTTCTTTATAAAACTTTCCTTTGGCATAGGTTCAAGACTGATAAGACTATAAATATTTTTTATAAAGTTTCTGTTTAGGGGTTTTTCACAATATATTGCACTTCGTGAGGATATTAGGTCGCCTTGAAAAAGTTTTGCTCTTCTATTTTGCGTTAATTATTGCAAGAGCAAAACTTTTTGGCAAAGATATGTGGATTTGCCTCGCGGCAAATACGAGAATTAATAATATTTATACAAGTTTTTGGATAAGATTTTCATTAATAAAAGTTTAGAAGCCGCCAGGCGACTTCATATTTTAACGAAGTGCTAATTATCCTATACTTTTAAAACCAATAATACTTAAATACCTAATTTTTTTGAGATATAAATCAAACAAAGAGGTATGAAATGCAAAACTATGATTTACTGATTGAAAGAATAGCTAAATCTTCTGGATTAGATAAGGCTGAAATTGAAAAGAGAATAGAAGCTAAAAGAGCAAAACTTTCTGGATTAATTTCTAAAGAAGGTGCTGCACAGATTATTTCTGCTGAGTTAGGAATTAGTTTAGATAATATTGAACTTAAAATTTCTGAATTAATGCCTGGAATGAAAAAAGTAAATTTAATTGGAAAGGTAATAAATTTATTTCCTGTTAGAGAGTATAATAAAAATAATAGAAGCGGGAAAATTGGGAGTTTGATTATTGCTGATGAAACAGGTAGCTTAAGGGTTGTTTTATGGGATTTAAATCATATTCAATTAATTGAAAAAAAAGAAATTAATAATGATTGTGTTGTTGAAATTAAAAATGGGCTTATGAGAGAAAATGAACTACATCTTTCTGGTTTTTCTGAGATTAAAATTAGTAATTTAGTAATAAAAGATGTTAAAAGAGAAAATAATGTTGCTGAAAAATTAATAAAAGATTTACAAGAAGGTCAGTCTGCAAAAGTTAGAGGAACTATTGTTCAGTTATTTCCTATAAGATTTTTTTATGTTTGCCCAGAATGCAATAAAAAAGCAAATCAGGAAACAGATGGCTTTATTTGTGCAGAACACGGAAGAATTAGTGCAAAAGAAAGAGCTTTGCTTAACTTTGTAGTTGATGATGGAACAGAAACAATAAGAGTTGTTTTATTTTCAGACCAAATAATTAAATTAATTCCTGAAGAAAATTTAAAAGACCCTGAAAAAATGCTTGCTTTTAGAGATGATTTGCTTGGTTCTGAATTTTTTGTGAGTGGCAATATAAAAAGAAACCAGTTGTTTAATAATTTGGAATTAAGTGCGTCTGACGTGGAGCGGGTTGATTTGGATAAGTTAATTGAAGTTCTTGAGAAGAATTAACTTTCTCAAAAGTTCGCTTGTAGAGGACAAGCTTCACATTTAGAAAAGAATTAATAATCATTGTTTTGTGATATATTTATGTTGCTTAGAACTCATTTAGCTTTTGCATTTTTAGTTTATTTTTTATTATTGTGGCTTAATTTTTTAGATGAAAAAATATTATTTCTTTCTTTTTTGATTGCTGCAACTATTCTCGTTGATATTGATTCAAAGAAATCTTTTATTGGGAAATTATTTATTTTTAGGCCTTTGCAATTGTTTTTTTCCCATAGGGGAGTTTTTCACACATTATTGGCGGCAGTTGTTTTTTCTTTTTTTATTTATCTTTATAGTAAAACTGCTGCTTTTGCTTTCTTTTTAGGATATATTTTGCATTTGATATTAGATTGTATGACTTATTTTGGAGTAAAAATATTTTGGCCATTATTTAATTGGAAAATTGCTTTTGGAATGAAAACTGGTGGTTTAATAGAAGAAATTTTATTTGTTTTGGTTTTGTTGATGGATTTTTTTATGTTAATTAAAGTTATTTTGTATTAATCATATCCAACTATCTAAATCTTTATAAAATAAAATCTTTTCTCACTTTTATGAAATCTGACGAAGAAAAAATAAAAGAGGCTGTAAATGACGATGAAGATTCTGGTTCAAAAAAATCTTCAAAAAAAACTAAAGATTTAGAATTAAAATTAACTGATTTGCCTGGCATTGGTCCTGGCTCTGCTGCAAAATTAGAAGCAGCTGGAATTTTTGATTTAATGGGTTTGGCTGTTTTAAGCCCTCCACAATTAGCAGAAGTTGCTGGTTTGGGAGAGGCTGCTGCAAGAAAAGCAATTCAGGCTGCAAGACAGATGCTTAATTTAGGCTTTTCAGATGGATTGGAATATGCAGAAAAAAGAAAAGAAGTATTCAAAATTACTACAGGAAGTAAAAATTTAGACAATCTTCTGGGTGGAAAAGGTATTGAGACAAAGGCTATAACTGAGGCTTTTGGAGCATATGGCTCTGGAAAGACTCAGTTGGCTTTATCTCTTGCAGTTAATGTTCAGCTTCCTTTAGAAAAAGGCGGAGCAAATGGAAAAGCAGTTTATATTGATACAGAGGGAACATTTAGGCCAGAAAGAATAAGACAGTTTGCAGAAGGCATAGGTGCAAATTCTGATAAAGTTTTAAAAAATATTTTTGTTGCAAGAGCATTTAATTCAGACCATCAAATTTTATTGCTTGAAAAAATTTCACAAATGGTTAAAGAAGGAGAACCAATTAGATTAATTATTATTGATTCTTTAACAGCACATTTTAGGGCAGAATATACTGGACGAGGACAATTAGCAGATAGACAACAGAGATTAAATAAATATTTACATGATTTAATGAAATTAGCTGAACAATGTAATGTTGCTGTTTATGTTACAAATCAAGTTATGGCAAATCCTGCAATGATGTTTGGAGATCCAACAGTTGCCGTCGGGGGTAATATAGTGGGCCACGCCTCAACTTTTAGAATGTATTTAAGAAGAGGAAAAAAAGATTCAAGAGTTGCAAAATTAATTGATAGCCCAAATTTACCCGATAATGAAACAGTATTTATGGTAACAGAAAAAGGTTTGATTGATGTTAATTTGGACTAATAATATATTATATTATTTTACAATAATCATTATAAATACTAAATAAAATGAATTTATATAAAAAATGAGGAATTATTTTATAACTTCTGAATCTGTGACAGAAGGACATCCTGATAAAATATGCGATAATATTTCTGATGCTATATTGGATAATTTAATTTTACAAGACCCTTATTCAAGAGTTGCTGTTGAAACAATGGTAACTACTGGAAGTGTTCATATTGCAGGAGAAGTTACAACAAGAGGTTTTATTGATGCTCAAGCAATTGCTAGAAGAGTTTTAAGAGAAATTGGATATACTGATCCTGAATATGGGATGGATTATGAAGATGCAGGTGTTTGGGTTTCTATTCACGGACAGAGCGCAGATATTTCAATGGGTGTTGAAAAATCTGATAAAGAACAAGGAGCAGGAGATCAGGGAATGATGTATGGTTATGCTTGCAATGAAACAGAAGAATTAATGCCATTACCAATTATTTTAGCACATAAATTAACAAGAAGATTAGCAGAAGTAAGAAAAAAAGGTTTAATAAAAAATTTAGGGCCAGATGGAAAATCTCAGGTAAGTATTGAATATCAGGATGATAAACCTTTAAGAGTTGATACAATTGTTATTGCACAACAACATAAAAAAGATACTTCTGAAATAGAATTAAAAAAAGAAATTCTTGAAAAAGTTATTTTGCCTGTTTGTGAAAGTTATATTGATGAAAAAACAAAAATACATATTAATGCAACAGGAAGATTTGTTATTGGTGGGCCAGAGGGAGATACAGGAGTTACTGGACGAAAAATAATTGTTGATAGTTATGGCGGTGTTGGACGACACGGAGGGGGGGCATTTTCAGGAAAAGATCCGTCTAAAGTTGACAGAAGCGGGGCATATATGGCAAGATATATTGCTAAAAATATTGTTGCAGCAGAATTAGCTGAAAAATGCGAAGTTCAGTTAAGTTATGCAATTGGTGTTGCAGAACCTACTTCAATAAATGTTGAGTGTTTTAATACTAATAAAGTTCCTGAAGAAAAAATTTTAGATTTAGTAAGAAAAAATTTTAATATGACTCCTAGGGGGATTATTGAGAGTTTGGATTTAAGAAGGCCTATATACAGAAAGACAGCTTCCTATGGGCATTTTGGAAGATGTGATGAGGATTTTACCTGGGAAAAAACAGACAAGGCAGAAATTTTGAAAAAAGATGCAGGATTAGATTCTGTATCTGAATTTAAGAAGTTTATTAAGTCTGATTTTAAAAAAGATTCTGAAAGTGAAGATTTTGGAAATGGCAAATTTGGATATGAAAGAGTTTGATTATTAATATGAAACTTTTATTTCTCCCACACTGTTTAAATAAGAGATTAGCTGGTGAAATTTATTCTGCTGCTTTGGAAAAAAATTATAGAACTTATATTGTTTCGGGAAGCTCTAGAATTAAAAAATATTTGGATAATTGTAATCTTGATGAAATTGAAAAAATAGTTGGGGTTGCATGTGGGGATGAAATTAATCTAGCAAAAAATTATCTTGAAAAAATAGGATTTAAGGAAATGGTTTTTTCAGTTCAATTATCTGAAGATGGGTGCAAGAACACTAAGGTTAATTTAGAAAAAGTTTTGAGTGTTTTGTGACTGTTTTCTAGAGATTATTAAATATAAAATGATTGGATTATTTAAATCTGTATGACTAACTTTTCCACAAAACTTCAAAATGGTCTCTAAAACTATCTGTGGTCTCTTTATTCTCTATCATTAAAGCAATTGGCAAATTCCAGATAATAAATGCAGTTTTATTATTGTAAATATAAATTGAAATAGGTGTAATAAATTTACTTGGAAGATATTTTACTTGTGTTAATGTCATTTTACTAAGTTCTTTTCCTCTTTCCTTACCTTCTTTATCATCATTTATTAATACTTTTAAGTTAATTTTTGATTTAATCCTCTTTTTATGAAAATGGGGCAAATAAAAAGGTAATTGTTGAGGAGCTTTACCTGAAGAAGCTATGGCTAACCATTCTTTAACATCACTTTTTAAAATATCTTCAAATATAGTCATAATGCCTTTTTTGCCTTCATAGATATAAGCTTCTATTTTTTTATCTTTATGGGTTGTATAAATCTTTAAAAGTTCTGGGATTAAATTTTGAATAATTTGTTTTTCTTCTTTGATTTTTCCTTCTTTTTCTTCAATATAAGCAGATAGTCTTTCTGGACTTGCTGATTTGAAATATTTTCTATTAGCTTTTATTATAAAACTAACTAATCCTTTTTCTATTAATGATTTTAAAATATCATATATATGTGACCTATTCAAATAAGTTAATTTAGCTATTCGCCCGGCTAATAATGGCTCGTTTTTTAATAACATTAAATATACTTTAATCTCATTTTTCGTTAATCCTATTTTAAGTAAAATTTCTTCATCCATAAGATTAATTAATAAGTTTAGCCTTTTAAAATCTTCTATTATTGTTCTTATATAGAACAACAAAAATTTAAATATAACTGCTAAATATGGCAATTATACCTAATAAATAATTTAGGAGAAAATAAAAATGAAACTAACAAATTTAACTGCAAGAGTTTTAACAGATTTGGCAACAGATGGCCAGCAAAGTAAAACTAGTGCAATAGAAAACAGAAGAAGATATGAATATGAAAGGATATTATTAGATATATTTGGAAGTTATACAAATATTGCTGAAGCAACTATGATAGATTATGAATCTAAAGAATATAAAGAAAAATTGATTATTGGCAGAGCAGTAAAAGAAGATTGTGAAATAGCATATAAATGGTGGATGTTTAATCCTGATTTGGGTGGTGATTCTGGATTAATTATTTATCTAAATAATGATAATTTTATTGGGGCATTATTAAAAAATGGAATATTTAAATTAAGTTTAATAGAATTTGCAGATAGATATAGAAAATATTATGGAGCTAAAATTTCAATAAATCCGGATTGTAAATTTCCAAAACCTCAAATTGAGATAAAAGACAATAGATTAGAAGAATTAGCTAGATTGATTTATGGGCAAGTTGGTAACGCTATAGGTGACAACTCCAAAAACACGATAAATTAAACGAATTATCTCATCAAAATTATAAATTTATTTTGTATTTATCTTTTTTACACATTTAAAATAATAAGGAAAATTTGTTTTTAAATCATTTAAAATAATCTCTATATATTTCCATATAAATTCTTTTAAAGTTATTTTTTAGCATATATAGTATGGATTTTAAAAGAGCAATTAGTGATTTTCCAAATAAAACTATTGCTGTAATTGGAGATATTATGCTCGATAGCTATCTTTATGGGAATTGTGATAGGCTTTCTCCTGAAGCTCCTGTTCCAATTATAAGAAAAGATAGTTTAATTCATGAACTTGGTGGAGCTGCAAATGTTGCTGCAAATATTTCTTCATTAGGTGGTAAAGCTTATTTGTTAGGATATTATGCTCTTGATGAAGCTGGAAAAATTTTAACTAATAAATTAAATGAAAAAAATATAGATTATAGGCTTTTTCCTGTTTTAAATGAAACAACTCATAAAACTAGGATAATTGGAAATAAAAAACAGCAGATATGCAGAATAGATGAAGAAGAAAGAGCAAATGCTTCTCAGGATATAGAAGAAAAATTAGTTGAAGAGATTTTTGCATTAAATCCAGATATTATCATTGCATCAGATTATGCAAAAGGAACTTTATCTGCAAATTTATTTTTAGAAATGAAAGCAAAAGCAAGAAGAAAAGATAAAAGGATAATTGTTGACCCAAGACCCCAAAATAAACTTAATTATAATAATGTTTTTTTAATTACTCCTAATACTAAGGAAGGAATAGAAATGTCAAATGGAAGAAATGCAGAAGAAATAGGAAAGATTTTACAGAAAGAATTAAATTCTAATATATTGCTTACCAGAGGTGAAGAGGGCATGACTTTATTTGAAAAAGAAAAGATTTATCATCTTCCTACTAAAGCAAGAGAGGTTTATGATGTAACTGGTGCAGGAGATAGTGTTGTTGCTGCTGTTGCTTTATCACTTGCTTCTGGATTAAATTTAGAAAAATCTTCATTTTTAGCAAATCATGTTGCAGGAATTGTTGTTGGAAAACCAGGAACAGCAACTGCTTCAAGAAGAGAATTAGAACAAGCACTTGAAATAGAATATAGTAAAATAAAAAATTATGATGAATTAAAATTAATACGGGAAGATTGCAAAAGAAAAGGAAAAAGATTTGTATGGACCAATGGGTGTTTTGATTTATTGCATTTAGGTCATGTGAGATATTTAAATGAAGCAAGTAAGTTGGGAGATTATCTTGCTGTTGGGATAAATAGTGATTGCTCTGTAAAAGCATTAAAGGGAATGAATAGGCCTATAAATTCTGAAGTAGATAGGGCAGAAGTTTTATCTTCTTTAGGGCAAGTTGATGGGGTTTATATTTTTCCTGAATTAAGTGTTGAAAAATATTTAAGTGAATTACAGCCAGATGTTTTTGTTAAAGGGGGAGATTATAATTTAAATAGTATAAACCAAAATGAAAGAAGAATTATTGAAGGTTATGGTGGAAAGATTGCATTGATTCCAATCACACAAGGAAAATCTACTTCTAATTTAATTGAACGGATAAAAAATTCTTCTTAACTTAATTGATTAGAATTTTTTAAGTCTCAAACTGAGATATAAATAATGATTCATTCAGTTTGAGCGATAAAGAATGAAAAGTAATTTTGTTTCATAAAATAATTTATAAGGTGGGGATTATTAATTAAATTATGAAAGAGATTGAAACAATAAAAGAACGAAATAAAAGGGTAGAAAGGGATAAAGCTTGGGAAACGAGCAAAACTCGAAGAATTATTATTGCATTAATGACTTATATAGTAATAGTAATATTTCTTTGGTCAATAAATGTTTCAAGACCTTTGTTAAATGCAATTGTTCCAACAATTGGTTTTATTATTTCAACTTTAACTTTGCCTTTTTTTAAACAGTTTTGGATTGATAATGTCAGAAATTAAACTGCATCATTTATGATGTAGACGTAACCCTTAGTGCGTTAATTTCTGAGCATCCTAAAAACAAGTGCCAATCAAACCTATACTTTTAAGTGTGGGTGGCACATTGTTTTTTTGATTTTTATAAGAAGTAAATACTTTAAAATTCTTTTAAAATAAGACATTAGCGCTTTTTAAGATATTCAATAATAATTTAACTAATGGTTTCAAGTCCCCTTTAATTTGTGCTGATTCTAATGCTTCATAATATTTATGTTTAATAGAATTTGGAATATTTATCATTGGGAAATTATTTTTATGTAAGATAAAATTCATTAATAATCTTCCAGTTCTGCCATTTCCATCAACAAAAGGATGTACTGTCTCAAATCCTGCATGGAAATAGGCTGAAATTATTAGAGGATGTAATTTTTCTTTATTTTTGGAGTACCAAAATAAAAGCGATTTTATTTCTTTTGGAATATTTTTTGGTTTTGGTGGAAGCCAATCTGTTCCCCTTATATAAACTTGCAGATTTCTAAAACATCCAATCTGGGTTTTTAATTCATCTTTTAGAGTATCTTTAACAACAATTTTATGTAAATCACAGATAAATTCTTTAGTTATGTCCTTCCTATAGTTTAAGATAAAATCAAAAGCTTTTTTGTGGTTTAAAATTTCATTTATTTCTCTCATTGATTTTCTTGGGGTGATGCCTTCAAAGAGCAATTGTGCTGTTTCTTGTAATGTGAGTGTATTTCCCTCAATTGCAGTAGAATTACATGTAAAATTAGATGTAAAAACTTCATATCTATTTTCAAGATTTTCTTTTGGTTGTTTTTTATATTTTTCTTTTATTTCTTTTAACTCTTTTATTTCTTGTTCTGTTAATAAATTATTTAGATAAAGTAATTCTTTGTCAGCATTTATTTCTTTTTTTAAAATTTCTTTTTTATTCAAATCAGTCCCTAAATAAATTCTTTTCTTGTTAACTTTGTTTCCTTTTCTTATAGATTTGACCCTATAATAATACTTTTTCCCATTCTTTTCTTTTATCTCTGTGTAAGGCATAATTTCTATACGTCTACATAGTATATAAATTTAACTGTTATGTGGACGTAATTTGGTCTACGTGATGATGCCCCAAAACTTTTTGTTCTTGTATTTTTGTAATATAAATTGTAAGAGTAAAAAGTTTTCTACGAGGCACACAACAATTTCTTCGAAATTCTTGGTGGTTCCAATTCTCACGAGTTGAAGCTCACGACAATTTATTCTAAATTCTCAGATACTTCAACTCTGCTTAATCGAGTTGAAGTCATTTGAACCTCCCTTCAGTTCACATTCTATTTTATGCCCCCACGAGGATTCGAACCTCGATCTTTTCCTCCGCAAGGAAAAATTTTATCCATTGAACTATAGGGGCATGATATCTCTTTTTTAGAACAATAAGATTTATTAAAACTTTACTTTATGATTTGTTATGGGCGAAATTTCAAAATGGATTATAGGTGACCTTCATATTCATTCAAAATATTCAAGAGCTACAAGCAAGAATTTAAGTTTAGAAGAATTGGAAAAATGGGCGAGGATAAAGGGTATTGGATTTCTTGGAACAGGAGATTTTACACACCCATTATGGCTTAAAGAATTAAAAGAAAAATTAAAAGAAAAAGATGGAATTTTATATTCTCAAAATGGGTTTAAATTTATTTTAAGTGGGGAGATCAGTTTGATTTATACTCAGGGAAGAGGAAGAAGAATTCATTTGCTTATGCTTGCTCCTAGTTTTGAAGTTGTTGATAAAATAAATTCTTATTTAGATACTTTGGGGAGAAGAGATTATGATGGTAGACCAATATTCAAAGTTTCTTGTGAAAATTTTACAAAAAAAATGTATGATATTTCAGAAATGATTGAAGTAATTCCTGCTCATATTTTTACTCCTTGGTTTGGATTATTTGGAAGCATGTCTGGATTTGATTCTATTCAAGAAGCTTTTGGATCTCAATCAGATAAAATACATGCAATTGAAACAGGAATTTCTTCTGATCCTAATATGAATTTAAGATTAAAACAATTGCAAAATAAAACAATAGTTTCTTTTTCTGATTCCCATAGTTTTTGGCCATGGAGACTTGGAAGAGAAGCAACAATTTTTAGTTCTGCAAATTCTTATGAAGATATATTAAATCAAATAAGAGAAAATAAAATTATTGGAACTATTGAAACAGATCCAAGATATGGCATGTATCATTATGATGGTCATGATGTGTGCAAATTTTCAGTATCTCCTGAAGAATCTGAAAAAATAAAAGAAATATGTTCTGTTTGTTCTAAGCATTTGACAGTTGGCGTGGATCATAGGGTTAAGAATTTGGCTGATTTTCCTGAAAATTATAAATCAGATAAAATGAAAAAGGTTTTTGAAATTTTGCCATTGCATGAAATTATTTCTACTGCAAGGGCTTCTAGTTTAGCAAGCAAAAAAACATGGGAAGATTATGATAAATTAATAGATGAATTTAAAACTGAATTTAATGTTTTATTAGAAGTTCCTATTGAAAAACTTATTAAAGTTGTAGATATTAAAGTTGCTGAATTAATAATAAAAAATAGGCAAGGAAAAATAAATGTTAGGCCAGGTTATGACGGGGTTTATGGTGAAATGCTTTTAGAAGAAAAACAGGAGAAGTTGTTTTGATGAAATTTCCAGAAAAATATACAAAACATGGAGAATTTAAATTGCATAGCGGAGAAACTAGCAATATTCTTTATGATGTTAATGCTTTATTGACTGATAATTTTTATGTAGGAGAGATTTTAAGTAAGATTCCCTCCTGCCCACATTATATTGGAATTGCTACAGGGGGGGCAATTGTGGCTTCTTTAATATCAAGAGAAAGAAAATCATTATTTTCAATGATTAAAGATAGAGAGTTAAAGGGTAAGTTTCCATTAACTGATTGGATATTAATTGATGATGTTATAACTACTGGCTCTTCTTTAGAAGAAGCTATTAACATTATTGGTAAAATCCCCTCAAAAATAGTTGTAATCTTTGATAGAAGAGCTAAAAATAAAGAATTAGAAGTCTATTCTATTTTTGAAAAATAGAAAAAAAATAAAATGTACGACACAACAAAGCCATATAAAAATCAGATTTTGGAATTAATAAAATCTAGTTGGGAAACTCCCTATGTTTCTGTTAAAAATGGGGTTGTTGAAAAGAAATTTTGCTTAAAAGAGTTTCATCATACAGATGGTATTGGAACAAAAGGAATTTATCATTGGAAACAAAAGAGTCTTAGAAATGCTGTTTTAGATTCTCTTGCAATGAATTTAAATGATTTGCCTTTAGCTAGAGCAAAGCCTTATGCATTAATAGATCATTTATTTCTTCCTAACGATAATGAAGAAAATATTCTTGAAATTATGAGTTGTTTGACTGAAGAATGCAAAAAAAGAAATATAGCAATAACTGGGGGAGAGACTGCAATTCATTCTAATATGAATGAAATTGAGATGAGCATTACAATGCTCGGATTTATTGAAAATGAAAAACAAAATAAATTTAAAATTAAAGATAATTTAATTGGAATTAAAAGTAGTGGATTACATTCTAATGGCTTTACAAAATTAAGAGAGGTTTTTGGTGAAGAATATAAACCTGAATTTATTGTCCCAACAAAAATTTATTCTGATGCAATTCTTGATTTAAATGAAAAATATGATATTCATGGAATGATGCATATTACTGGAGGAGCATATACTAAATTAAAAGATTTGCTTGATAATTCTGATGCCGTTATAGAAAATCATTTGTTAAAGCCCCAAATAATTTTTTATAATCTTTATTTAAGGGGGGTTTCTGCTGAAGAAATGTATAAAACATTTAATTGTGGGGTAGGGTTTATTTTATCTGCTGCTAAAAAAGATTCAAATAAAATTATTTCTGAGTTAAAAAAGAGTGATTTAGAATCTTGTGTTATTGGGGAAATTGTCAGAGGTAGTGGAAAGATAAAAATCCAATCTGTGTTTAATAATAAGGAATTGGTTTTGTGAGATATTTACTAATTATTGCACTTCGTTCTTATAAGAAGTCGCCTAGTGGCTCCTATCTGTTAATTAATTGCTAATTTTCCTTAGATGATTATATTATCTTCTTTCAAACTTCGGGTGTATTTCATCTTCGTCTCTTAAATGAATAAATTTGTAATGGGCATCTTGTGTTTTTTCAGAGCATTTTCTGCATTTTTCTGTTAGATTATATTCTTTGCACTTTGGACATTTTTTAAGAATCATATTACTTATCCTCAAATTCAAATTCGCAAGAAACTTCTTTTGATTGTTTTTGTAAGTTTTCTATTAAATTATTCATGCTATGATTTGCTTCTTTGTAGTTGTCTGCTTTTATTGTTACTTGGAATCTTCCTGCAGCAAGATATATTATGGTTATTTTTTCATTATTTATTTCAAGTAATTTTTTTATTCTTGAAATTCCATCTGTTTCCAAGCATTTTAATTGAACTATTTTTCTTATTTCAATTTCTTTTTGTTTTTTATGGATTATTTTTTTTATTGCTTCATGAAATTCTTTTGGAATAAATTCATCTATTAGAGATTCGTCTATTTTTGCTTTAAATAAGAATTCATTTAGTGAAGTAAATTTTTTAAGTATTTTTTCTTCTAAATCTTTTGCATTATCTTTTAAAATTTGATAAAAAGCAGATTTTGCTGTTTGTTCTTGTTTTAATCTAGAAAGTATTTCTTGTTTTTCTTTTGAACTTACTCTTCTTAATGAAAGTTCAATATGGTTTCCCATAACTCTTAAGACCTTACATACAATCTTTTTTTTAGGGACAACATATTCTCTGATATTTCTTATTCTTCCTGGTGCAATTTCACTTGTAATAATTGTTCCTTGTTCATTATTTGGCAGAGTTACAAATACAGTTGTACCTTCAATTTTTTCAACAGTGCACAAAACTAAGTCTCCTTCTTGCATGTTATAAATAAGAATTTGTATTATTTAAATATTATAGAACTTCTTCAACTTTAGCTCTTATCTTGGTTTTTCCGCCAGCAGGCTCTGCTATAATCCCGCCACATTCAAGGCATTTAACTCTAGTAGATGCTTTTCCAAATATTATTTGGGAGTTCTTACATTTTGAACATTTTACTTTTACAAATTTGCTTTCTTTTTCCATTAAAATCCTTAGAAAAAGCAATTTTTAAAGGTTTGGATTAAGCCTTCGCCTCTGTTGAGGCTCGGCTTAGATAGTTTTACAAGATAGATAGCCGCCTATAGGCTCCTCACGATTTATTAATTAAAGTCAATCTTTGCTAAAAGATTTCATATATCTTTGTTTAAGGCAATAATTTAAATCTGTAAATGGGTATTATATCTTTACAACCTCTATTTCAAGATTTTTCCTTAAAGAATCTATAAACTCTTTTTCATATTCTTTTTTAATCAAACAACCTGCTGCATTGTGATGGCCTCCAACTTCTGCTTCAAAATTCATTACTGTTTTTTCTAATATTTCCTTTAAATTTCTGCCTTTCCCAACTGTTCTTGCAGAGACTTTTATTTTATCTTGATTATAGGCCATGCCTATTAAGATTGTGCCTTCTTCATAATTCATAGAAGAGGAAATCATAGACATTACTGTTCCAATAATTGTATCTTTTATTTCATCTTTTGCATTAACAATTACAAATCCGTTGCCAATTAGTTTTTCAATGCTATTTTGTTCAACTTCTTCTATTAATTTTAGTGAAGAAATTAATTGTTGTTTGTATTTTATATAAATATTTTGTGCAGTTTTTTCAGCTTCTTTATTTTCAAGGCAAAATGCAAGTGCAATATCACTATAACCTAATCTTGAACATGCATTTATCAAAACACTTAATTCTCTAACATCTTCTTTTCTATTTAAAAATTTTAACATATATAAATTTCCTATGATACTATCTTTTTCATTTTGTTTTGTTCTTCTTAGCATTATTGCAGTAACTAATCTAGACATTTCTTCATCATTTAAATCACAAAGTGTTTTGTCAGGGGGAATTCCTGTTTCTCTTAATAATTCTGTAACTCCTATTGATGAACCAGTAACCCCTGGAATATAAGTAGAAGTAGAGTATTCTAAAGATCTTTTTAAAGGCCTTGTTGCAGAGAATATTAATAATCCTTTTTTAATTATTAAATCTTTAGTATCTTTTATTATAATATTATTTATTTTTGAAATATTTGATTCAAGCCTGTCTCCAATCATCCCCATAATTGCAAGAGGAGCTAGATCAATATTATCTTTTGAAATTGATTTTGCAAAAAGATATGAAAGTCCTGCACCACAAATTTCTTCTTCATCAAACAAATGAGGATTTATTATTTTTATTTGATTGTTTAATTTTTCTTTGTTTATTTCATGATGATCTAAAATAAAAATTGGATTTTTTAAGTCCTGAAAATAATCTAAACTTCCTGAAGCTAAATCTGTAAAAATTAAAATTTCCCTTTCAGATCTTTTTAATTCTTCTTTTAAAATATCTTCTTCAAGATTTTTTACAATTCTTATTGAAAATTTTTTATCTAATCTTTTTAATGTTTTTATCATAATTGCTGCAGAAGTAATTCCATCTGTGTCATGATGGCTTATCACTCTAACAGATTTATTATTAGATATTTCTAAAAATTCTTTTGTAAGATTTTCTATTGCTTGTAACATATATCACCTATTTTTTTAAAATTATTTTACTATTTTTTTCTCTTTTTTTCTATATTTCTCTTTATTACACTAAGTCTTGATTGTGCTTTTTGAAATTTGTGTTTTGCTTTTTTATCAGTAGGATTTTCAGATATATGTTTTTTCATATTTTCATATTTTTTCTCTATATTTTTTAATTCAGTATGTGATCCTTTTCCAATTTCTTTTAAGTATTGATTTAGCTTTTTTCCATATAATCTAGTTGTAGGTATTCCATATTGGTCTCTTAGAATTAGGCCTATTTGAGGAGCTTCGTATTTTTCTGCAAGCTCGGCTATTATTTTCTTTAGAGCTTCTTCATCCATTTTAAGCCATATTGGCTTTTTTAGGGCTGTTTTTTTCATCCTAATTAATCAGAAAAATGTGTTTTTAAAGATTTGTATAACTTCTCAGTGGCATGATTTGTTGCTATCAAAACCCTTATAAAATCTAAAAAGCTTCCTAAAATAAAGCCCTATAGTCTAGTGGTCAAGGATACAGCCCTTTGGTCGATATAATTGTAAGAAAGGCTGGGACCCAGGTTCGAATCCTGGTAGGGCTATATTTTTTTAGGATGAGAATCTGCAGGTGAGAATCACTTCAAAATATACTTGTTTTGAAGTTCCCAAAATTTTTTAAAAATTTTGAGGACTGGTAGGGCTATATTATATTTGCGAAGCAAATATCATTATTATCTGGATTCGAACAAAGTTCGAACCTGGTAGAAAAACTTTTGCTCTTGTAAATGTTAAAGTAAGATATCAAGAGTAAAAGTTTTTAGGGCTAATCTTTTTCTGTTTAGAGAAACATATATAAATTAAAAATTGTTTTTATTAATATAAAAGAGAGAATTAAGAATGATACCTGAAATTACAATATACTTAGCACGTTTTTGGGGAAGTCTATTTATGATTCTTGGATTATCTTCTATATTAGCAGGACTTTTAGGAAGAATAATAAAATACACCCAAGATAAGACTATTACAATTTCAACTGGATACATTACTTTTTTATTGGGTTTGGTTACAGTGGTTCTTCATAATTTATGGGTTTATGATTGGAGAGTTTCAATAACACTGTTGGGATGGGTTACTTTATGCAAAGGGTATATTAAGATTGCATTTCCCGAACATGTTCATAAAAAAGCACAAATGTTCAAAAAATTGCAATGGCTTTGGGGAGTAATAATCTTTCTTATAGGTTTGTGGTTCTTTTGGATGAGTTTTTATTAACTTTTTTTAAACCCTGCAATCAACGTATATTTTCTAAGATAATAATCTTAATAAATTAGTAATTAAGCATATATTAATGTGGAAAAAAAGCACGGTAAGTATAGCTCCTGTTGATTCAAAAATTGTAACAAGAGATTTTATTGTTGCAGAAGGTTTTAATTCTGGTTATACTTTTTTAGATAAAGAAAATAATCCATTTGGCAGAAGTTTATGGGTGCCTGTGTTTTATACATTTAAAGTTCATAAAAATCATCCAATGAATATTTTCAGTTCTGGCATTAATCATACTAATATTTATCCTGCAAATGAACTTAAAAAGAAAAGACAAAGAATGCATGCAGAAGTTTTTAGAGATAAAATGGATTATGATTTGACTACTTTTATGATTGTTCCTTATGAAAATCCAGAAGTTAGTAAATATTGGAGCAGATTTGATGTAAAAGATGGATTTATTTCTGAAACAGATAATACTATGAAAGATATTTCTTTGTTATATTTATCCCATGGGACTAGTATTCATGGTTCAGACAATATTCATAGATTATCAGAAGTTATGCCTTCACAACTTTTAAAACATTTTTTTTATTGGCTAATAGACTGCAAAAAAATAATTTCTCATGATAAAACATTTGACCAAAAATTAGAGGGCAAGGTTGAAGTTCCTTTAGAAAGAGCAAGAATTCTTACAGCAGAAGTTAGTAATATTTTAGAAAAGAGATATGATACACAATTAGCTTTTAAGGATTATAGGGAGCTTTATTCTGGGATATTTAATCAGAAGGATTAGTGTTTTTATTCTTGTGTTATATCTTAAATTTTTGAATAAAATCCCCCCAAATATCTATGTTATTTTCCATGTATTTGATTAAAAGATTGTAAGACTCTTTTTCATATAATCCCCTTTCAAAAATAGGCCAGTGTCTATTATACCAATCCGGTAAATTATTTGGATTAAATTTTGAAACTCCGCCTATTGGGTCTGGACATGAATAAATGATTTTGTCAACTCTGCATAAAGAAGCTATTGAGGTGCACATCAAACATGGCTCCCAACTAGAGTATAGAATTATTTCAGTATTTTTATCTATTTTTTTGCTTGTTTTAATTGCTCTGGAATATTTATTTAAAACAGATGCTTCTGCATGTGAAAACCAATCTTCATTGGTTGTGGCAGAATTTCCGTCTTTGCCTATTAGTTTATTATCTATTGTTAAAACTGCCCCAACTGGCAAATCCCCTCGGTTATATGATATTTCTGCTTCTTCAAGAGCTAATTTCATAAAATCATTGTTTGAATAATTCATATAAAATATGATTTTAATTAATTTATAAGAATTTATATTTATTAAAGAATATGTTTAATTCTAGTTTACTTTGTATCTTGGTGCGAAATTTGCACTTCGTGAAAATATTAAGTTACCTATCGGTTCCTAACAATTTATTAACTAATCGTATTTGCCGCTAGGCAATCCATATATCTTTGCTGAAAGCAATAATCATTTACATTTTGTTCTAATTAAGATTTAGTATCTATATATGTCCCGGGCATAGAATATTATAATCTATTTTTTCAAGAGCTTTAAGAGATAATTTCATATCT